>NZ_JACVWA010000045.1:0-259833 GCF_020658275.1 Clostridioides sp. ES-S-0190-01
AATCTAAATTCAGAAGAACCTTTTGGCATTAATACAACAGATTTTTGACCTAATTTATTAGCTGTCCAAGCAACTCCTCTACCATGATTTCCATCTGTAGCTGTAAAGAAAGTTATTTCTCCTAATTTTTCTTTTATTTCATCTGAAGTTAATTTTTCATATCCTAACTCTGATATATCTGTATCTAATCTTTGAGCTAAGTATTTACCCATAGAGTAAGAACCACCCAAAACTTTAAATGCATTTAATCCAAATCTATAAGATTCATCCTTAACATATACTCCTGCAACACCTAATTTTTTTGCTAAACCTTCTAGGTTTGCTAATGGAGTTTCTTTATATTGAGGAAAGCTTTTATGGAAGTTTCTAACCTTAGTTATTTCTTGTTCATTTAAAAATTTGATACAATTTTCTTTATCACCCTTTGGCAGATTGTTTACTTTCCATTTAATTTCTTTTAGCATCTAAAATACCTCCAAATTATTGTTAAATTTTTATACTCTATATATTAGCAATTAACATGCCAACACTTAATATATATCAAATATTTTTCTGTGTCTATTTAGCATAGAATTTGCAATACTTTCAACTTTTTTTACTTTTATCTATTAGGTTATCTAATGTATATAGAATTTGATAATAAAAAAACCTTTTTCATCTTCTCACTTTTTAATTCTCATTTTTAAAATTTAAAAATTAATACTTAAAACGTATTCCTTATGTATTTTTTGACATATAAATCTATAAAATATTTAATAAAAGACATAAAATAGTGATGTAATATTTTATTACATCACTATTTTTTATTGAGCGAATAGTAAAAATTCAACTCGTATGTATATAAGTTTGTAACTGTATCAACTTAGTTTTCAGTTATGGAATTTTGTGATAAAGTGAAACAAACAACACTACTTTTGGCATTCACATAAATAATTGCAGATTTGTAATTATCATCTGTCAGATTAAAGTAAAATGCTATATTTCCTTTTCCCTTAGAGTGTCAACTTTATATCTCACATATCCATATGTCTTTATTTTTTTTGAAGAAGTAATTGCTTTTTAATGGTCTCTAAGAGGTGATTTTTCATCTTTTTTAACATCTAATTCTTCTTTTACAAGATTCCATTTTTCAAGACCAAACTTAGAAACCATAACTGCTTCTGCAGCACCTTTTCCAAGTCTTTTTACTGTGTCCATACCTGTTTCGTCTTCTTGAGCCCCTTTTGCTTTTCCATCTTTACTCCATATTGTACCGCCTATATAGCATCCTCCTAATCCTCCAGATACTAACATTTCATGCATTAAGAAGAAATTTATTATAGGAAGTTTTGTTAATTCTTGACCACCATATCTAGTTCCACCAGTAGTTATAGCTGCTCCAACTTTATTTTGAAGTTTTCCTGGATGAACTAAATACATAGGACGAAGTCTATTAAATACTGCTGTAAGTTGAGCAGTTATATTCATATCATACACTGGAGAACCCACTATAATTCCATCTGCTTCTAATATTTTTTGCTCTAATTCTTGTATGTCATCTTTTATGATACACATAGTCTCTTTTCTTATACATGCATCACAATGCACACAAGGACTTATTTTTTTCCCTCTAACTGACCAATACTCAGTTTCTATACCAGGTATAGTTTCAGCTTCTTTCAAAGCTTCTAATACTGCATATTCTGTTGCTCCTTTACGTGGACTTCCACAAATACCTAATATCTTTGCCATAACAATATCTCCTCATCAAATAAATCTATTTTTATTACTTTCTATAACTTTAATAAAGTTTCATTTTAAGTTTAAGTATTATTATTTTAATTTTATTGGCAATGAATGTATCTCTACATTAGTTGCATCATATACTGCATTTGCTACAGCAGGTGCAACTGGTACAACTGCACATTCACCAATACTCTTGCCACCAAAAGGTCCAGCTTTTTCATAACTATTTACAAATGCAACTTGACACTTTGGCATATCGACAGTTCTAAATAATTTATAATTTTTAAAATCAGTAGCTTTAGGTCTTCCTTGCTCATCAAAGGCTAGCTCTTCACTTAACGCATAACCTAACCCCATATGAATTCCGCCTTCTAATTGACCTTCTAAATTTAGAGGATTTATAACTCTACCAACATCATGTACAGCTACAAAATCAACTACTTTTACATCTTTAGTTTCTTTATCTACTAAAACTTCAGCAAAATGTACACCATAAGAAGTAATACCTGCTGGAGAAGAGTAATCTTCAACAACTGTCAATTCTCTCAAAGACTTACTTTGACTATATACTGCAACATCAGATAATGATGCTTTAATATTTTCATCAAGTTTACTGATTACATATCCATTATCTAGATATAGCTCTTCTTTTGAAATTTCGAGTAATTTTTCTGCTTCTTCCAGTATTAAAGTCTTTAATTTTTCTGCTGTCTTTTTAGCTCCTCCACCTTCTACAAATACACCTCTACTTGCATAATCTCCAAGATTAAATGTACATGCATCAGTATCAGTTTCAAAAGTATCAACTTTATCAGGAGTTATTCCCAAAACTTCAGCTACCATCATTGTTTGCATAGTTACAACACCATTACCCATATCATGTGCTCCCGTAAGTAGTGTTAGTGTACCATCTTCGTTTAATTTAAGAGTCAATGTGACAACATCTCTATGTGCACCAAAAACTCCATTACCATGTGCACCTATTGCCATACCTATACCTCTTAAATAATTTCCTTCTTCTTTTGGAAGAGCTTTCTTCTCATCCCATTTAAACATTTTTTTACCTTGTTCAATACAATCAAGAACTCTAGGATTGCCAAGAGAACCGTGGAAGATTATATCAACATCATCTGGCTCTACAGCATTCTTATTTTGAAAATCTACTAAATCCATACCTATTTTCTTAGCTATTTTTGCAAATTGAGCTTGTTGAGCCATAAATATTTGAGGTGAACCATAACCTCTCATGGCACCTGCTATTGGTGTATTTGTATATACTGGTATTCCAGTAAATTTTATATTTGGTATTTTATAGACTTTAAACACTTTATGGCTAAGTGCTCCTATAACATTTAATGCACTTGATGCATATGCACCTGTATTTGTGTATATTTTTATCTCCTGTGCTATTACTTCTCCATCTTTATTTACACCAGTTTTTAGTTTTACAAAAGACCCATGACGAGTTCTTGTTGATATCATAGACTCTTTTCTTGTAAGAACCATTTTGACTGGTCTTCTCGTCATTTTTGACAATGCTGCTGCTACTGGCTCAATTGTCATTTCTAATTTCCCACCAAATGAACCTCCAATAGCAGGTCTTATAACTCTTATCTTATTTAATGACATCCCAAAAATTTGAGATAATATTATTCTAAAACCAAATGTATTTTGGCAAGGTGTATGTACAATCAATTTATCATTATAATCATAATGTGCAATTACGCTGTGAGTTTCTATTGCACTATGATGTATAGCAGGAGTAGAGTATTCGTCTTCAAAGATGTAGTCACATTCTTTAAAACCTTTTTCTACATCTCCACCATTTATATTATTTTGAGAAACCATGTTTGAATCTCCGTGTATACATATAGCATCTTCTTTTATTGCATCTTGTATAGTAAATATAGCTGGTAATTCTTCATATTCTACTTTTATAAGTTTTACAGCTTTTTCTGCTATTTCTGGTGTTTCTGCTGCAACTGCTGCTACACGGTCACCTACAAATCTAACTGTATCTGAAAAAATAACTTCATTTTCAGGTATATTATGTTCATAAAATCGTAAAGAACCATTATATTTTCTCTGTGATGTATTGAGATGTGTAGCTATGGCTCTAACTCCAACGATTTTCTCGGCTTCACTTGTATCTATACTTTTTATTTTTGCATGTGCTACTGGGCTTAAAAGCATTTTAGCATGAAGTGCATTTTGCGGTTTCATGTCTGCTACATACTTCATTTGACCAGTAACTTTTAAAGCTGCATCTTTTAGAGGGTATGATTTTCCTATGACTTTTTCCATAACTATCTACCTCCTAATCTAGCTGCAGATAATTTTACAGCTTCTATAATTTTTATATATCCTGTGCATCTGCAGAGATTTTCTTTAAAAGCCTCTCTAATCTCATCTTCACTAGGAGATGAATTTCTATTTAAAAGAGCTTGTGTAGTTATAATCATGCCAGGAGTGCAATATCCACATTGTACAGCTCCAACTTCTATAAAAGCTTCTTGTATTGGATGAAGATTTTCTCCATTAGCAAAACTTTCTATAGTGTATATAACTTTATCTTCACAGTTCCTTGCAAGAAGTTTACAAGATTTTATATCTACTCCATCTATCAAAACTTTACATGCTCCACAACTGCCACTATTACAACCTTGTTTCGCTCCAGTTAGATTTAATTTTTCACGAAGTACATGCAAAAGAGTTTCATTCTTTTCAACTTCTACTTCATACATGTAATCATTAATATTTAATTTTATTTTTTCCATTTTCTCCTCCTACAGATAAACTAATGTTGTAATAGAATATTATTACAAGTTTGTTTTTATACTAGTATAAGCTATTCCACTTATGCCCTTCCATTCTATTAGTTACATTAGCTCTCTTACATAATTCTTCTGCTGCATGTTGAGCATTCAATAAGACTTGTTCTTCACTTTCAATTGTAGTAACTCTACCATTTTCAAGTATTATATTTCCATCAACTAAGACACTTTCTACATTGTGCATACTAGCTGAGTATACCAAAGTTGATACAGGATTGTGAAGAGGTATTGATTTTGGAGAAAGCATTGAGTTAAATATTACTAAATCAGCTTTTTTTCCAACCTCTAAAGAACCTATTTCATCTTCCATTCTAAGAGTTCTTGCTCCCTCAATTGTAGCCATTTCAAGGACTTTTTCTGCAGAAATTGCAAGAGGGTCACAATTGTTTACCTTATGTTGTAAAGCTGTTAATTTCATAAGTTCTACCATATCTTGTGCATTGTTACTTGCTGCACCATCAAGACCTAAGCTTACATTTATACCCTTCTTTAACATTTCTGGAACAGGTGCAACACCAGAAGCAAGATACATATTACTTGCAACATTATGAGAAACTTTTATATCATACTTTTTAAGCATTTCCATGTCCTCATCAGTTATACATACACAATGCACTGCTACAACCTCTGGACCTACTATTCCCCATTTTTCAAGTAATTTTATATCTATTTCCCCATGTATATCTTTTGTTGCTGTTCTTGCAAATTCAGTTTCAGAAATATGAACTGTGAAGTATGAATCATACTCTTTGACTATATTCCAAAGCATTTTACCCATTTCTTCAGATATAGCCCACATTGAAGAAGGTGCTACACAAATTTTTATTCTTCCATTTTCTGAATTATGATATTTTTCAAATACTCTTCTCAAATCCTTTTCAACCGTTTCCACGTCTTCTATAAGCTCTTTATGAATACCTAAATCTATACAGCCCCTACCAACTACTCCTCTTATACCTAAATCTTTATATGCTTTTACTATTCCATCTGTAAGTCCTGGTCTATTATGTGTATGCATATAATCAACCATTGTAGTTATACCACTTTTTAAACCTTCCATACATCCAAGCATTGCAGCATCATAGGTATCTTGTTCTGTCAAGAACTTTGCTGATGGAAACATCATTGTGTTTAACCATTCATGAAGTGCCATGTCGTCTCCTAGACCTTTTAATAATACTTGGAATAGATGATTATGAGTGTTTATAAATCCAGGGAATATCACTTTTCCTTTAGCATCTATAACCTTTTTAACATCAGTATACTTCACCTCAACATCATCTGTATTTCCTATATCTAAGATTCTGTCACCTTGAATAGCTATTGCTCCATCAAATATAACTTCTCTATTTTTATTAACTGTAACAACTATTGCATTTTTTATTAGTATATCAATCATCTTAAATCCCCCTTTTAATACTTTCATTACAACATTTTATCACATAGCTTTCTCATATCATATCTAATACATTTATCCAATATTTTCCTCAAGATTTGAAGTAACGTTTTCAGCTTTCTTACTTCCTTTTAGTTTAAATAGTGTTTGAAGTAATATAGCTATTATTGCTCCAGAAACTATACTTGAGCCTCCTAGGACAGTTCCAATTGTTGCTGGAAATTGGTCTAAAACTTGTGGAGCAGTTGTAAGACCCATGCTTGTTGCTATAGATACTCCTGCTATAAGATTATTTTCTTCAGTAAAACCATCCATACTCATAATAGAAAAACCAGACATTGCTATTGATGAAAATACTACTAAAGTTGCTCCACCAACAACACAAGATGGTATAGTTGTCATTATTGCTCCTAATGCTGGAGATATTCCTGCTAGCAATAATACAAGTGCTCCTAATGCTATTACAAATCTACTTGTAACTTTATTCATAGATACAATTACTGTGTTTTGGCTGAATACTCCAGTTGGAAGAGCTGCAAATAGTGATGAAATTATAGAAGTTACAGAGTTTCCTAAAACAACTGATGATAACTCTTCATCAGTTACCTCTCTGTCCATTGCACCTATTGTTGCTATTGTACACGCACCCATCATATCAGCTATACCTATTATGTAAATAATAGTAAACATTACTATTAACTCTGGTCTAAATTCCAATCCAAAAGCTGCTGGTGTTGGCAAAGATACTATAGCTGCACCTTTAACTGCAGAAAAATCAACTAATCCTAAAACTAAAGATATAGCATATCCTACTAATATTCCAATTAATATTGAAGAGTTTTTAACTAAGCCTTTACCATACTTATTTATCATTATTATTACAAAAGCAACTATAACTCCTACTATAAAATTTATTGGACTTCCAAATGTTTGTGCACCTTCTCCTCCTGCTAAATTCTTTATAGCTGTTGCAAATAATCCAAGTCCCATACATGCTATTATAGTTCCAGAAACTATAGAAGTGAATATATGTCTAATTTTCTTAACTGCAAATCCTACAAAGAATACGATTACCCCAGCAGCAATTTGTGCTCCAAATAGAGCTGCTAAACCGTCTTTAGCTGCTACAGAAAGACAGGCCCCTAAAAATACATAACTCATTCCCATCATTACAGGTAATCTTGAACCTAATTTAAATCCTTTAAATAAAGGTATTGGATATAATTGTAAAAACGTTGCCAAACCTGCTGCTAACATAGAGCCTTGAATCAACATCGTCGCTTGCCCCTGGTTAAGTCCTACCACGTTTGCTATTAATATTGCAGGCACCATATTTCCTACTATCATTGCTAACAAATGTTGTAAAGCTAAAGGTACCGATTCCTTTAGTGGTGGTATCCCATCCACATCATATTTTGAAGTATTACGTGTTTTCATAAAATAAATCCTCCCATACATAAATATCTTGACTAAATATTTTATAATTATTTTCTATAAATATTTTTATGACCATGAATTTATTGCTCAACCGATAACCACAGCTAAACTGAGCTATTTTTATAAAAATTTAACAAACGTGCAAATATACCCTCCCCGATTTTCTTTTTGACTAAACATTAAATGTCTGATGTATACTCTTTATTAAATTTCTTATTAAAATGAATAGCTATCTGAAGTAATCTAACAATCTCATAATAAAATAATTTAAACAACCCTTTTAAATTATCATTTTTTAATTAGCCTTTTCCATAACAGCTCTTTCTTTAGCTTCATCTTCTAGACTTTTATTTGGTATTATTAGATTTAAAACAAATGCAACCAATGTCGCAATTACTATTGGAGATTCTCCAAATACTAACTTTACAAATGGAGGAAATGCTTCCTGTGCTGCCGGAACTGATGTTATTCCCATACCTAAAGCTATTGCCAAACCTACAATAGTAATATTCCTTGATGACAATTCTTCTGTAATAATTAACTTTATACCTGTCATTGTTATCATACTGAATATAGATATTGTAGCCCCTCCTAAAACAGAATATGGTATAGTTGTCATCAATGCACCAAACTTAGGTACAAACCCCGATAATAACATAAATATACCAGCTATTCCAAGTACAAATCTGCTTATTACTTTGTTCATAGCTACCATACCTACATTTTGACTATATGATGATGGTGGTAAACCTCCAAACAAAGCACCTATCATAGTACAAATTCCACTTCCTATTACTCCACTTGACAGTTCTTTATCTGTTATATTTCTATCCATACCTCCCATTGTAGTAGCTGACAAATCTCCAATTGCTTGAACAGCATTGATTATACTTACAATTACTACAGAGATTACTACTGGTATATCAAATTTAAGTCCAAATTCAAGTGGCTTAGGTATAGCAAACCAAGCTGCCTCTCTAATAGGGTCAAAATTTATTATGCCCAAAACTAAAGATACACAATATCCAACTATAATTCCCAAAAATATTGCTGCCAATTTTGCATAACCTTTTGCAAATTGACTAAGACCTATAACTACCACTAGTGTTATAGCTGCTACTGCCCAATTTTGCATAGAGCCATAAGTAGGGCTATTTACACCACCTGCCATATAATTTATTGCTATAGGATATAAAGATAATCCAATTGTAAAAACTACTGTTCCTGCAACTATATTAGGAAAAAATTTTCTTATCTTTTTTATAAATATTCCTATTAATACTGTAGCCACTCCCCCTATTAATTGTGCTCCCAATATGCTCGCTAGTCCATAACTTCCTCCAACTGCTACGAGTGTTGGCACATAAGTAAAACCGACTCCAAAAATTATAGGCAATCTTGAACCAATATTTACTATTGGATATAGTTGTATAAGTGTTGATATTCCAGCTATTATTAATGCATATTGCACTAAAAGTGTTATTTGTGTGGCACTAGCACCAACAGCTCCTCCCACAACTATAGGTACTGTGACAGTTCCAACTATCATTGCTAGTATATGCTGCATTGATAGTGGTAAACACTTTAAAATTGGTGGCCTTCCATCAATATCAAACATAGATACACTTTTTTGATATTTACTCAAGGTTATCACTCCCAACTATTTTTTAATGACAGTTATTATTCAACATCCTTTCTTTTTTATTTTGTCATCTTGATTTAATATGAAGCAATTATAATGCCAATATTTTAACAAAATTGTTTTACATATATAATTTTTATTATATTTGTTAGTATTTAATAATTTGATAAAGCATTTCTTTTTTTAAATTCTTTCAAATTTTTTTTATTTTTGGATAATAAAATCTTATTACAAAAAAAATCACTTAGAAAATAGTTTTTCAAGTGATTTTTATCAATTTTATAATTTCAAATTTTAGAATTGAGAATTAAAAGAATAATTACTATACATCTATCTTTCTATACAATGTTGCTAGCGATATTCCAAGCTTTTTAGCAGCTAACTTTTTAGATTTAGTATCATTTCCATAAAACTTTAATACCTTTTTTATATATGCTCTCTCAAATTCTTCAAGGGTAAGTATATCTTGTTCCATATTTATTTCATAGTCACTTTCCTCAAGTAATTTTATATTTATTTTGTTTAACTTAAAATATTCAATTATCTTTCTATTTATTATACCTTTATGTATTATCCCATCTTCTTCAAGAAGATTTAAAGCCAATTCTATAGTGTTTTCTAATTCTCTTATATTTCCTGGCCACGGATATTTAAGCAGCATATGTTCTACATCTGGCTCTATATGGTATACATTTTTTTTCATCTTCCTTGAATATTTATCTATAAAATTATTTATTAATATTTGTATATCATCTCCTCTATCTCTAAGAGGAGGTACTTCTAGAGGTATTACATTCAATCTATAATATAAGTCTTCTCTAAATTTATTTTCTTTAACCAACTCAAATAAATCTCTATTAGTAGCTGATATAATTCTAACATCTATATCAATTAGTTCATTTGAACCTATTCTTGTAAACTTCTTTTCCTGTAACACTCTCAAAAGCTTTGATTGTAATTGAATTGGCATATCCCCTATCTCATCTAGAAATACAACTCCTCCATTAGCTAATTCAAATTTACCAATTTTGCCTTTTGAATCTGCCCCACTAAAAGCTCCTTTTGTATACCCAAAAAGTTCACTTTCTAGCAAGGGCTCTGGTATAGCAGCACAGTTTATAGCAACGAATGTTTTATTCCCTCTGTTTCCTGCGAGATGAATGGCTCTTGCTATTAACTCTTTTCCAGTGCCACTTTCTCCAGTTATCGCTACAGTAGAATCACTATTTCCAATTTTACAAATTCTATTTTTAAGAGCAAGCATTACATCAGACTCCCCAATTATAGAGTCTACTGTTGTTGTTCCCCAAATATTGTATACTTCCATTCCACCATACATTACTGAATCACTGTGTTTATCCATAAAATATCAACTCCAAATAAGTATTATATATAATCATCATTTAAATTATCTATTTAATTATATCATAACAGAAAAGCTTAGTTATAATTTTACAATAATATTTTAATTTTCAAATGAAGCTTAAGAAAAAATATACCTACTTAAATTTCAATTTAGCAGGTATACTTTCTTTATTTTGCAAGCATTCTATGCTAAATAAGCAATTATAGTGCCATGTTTAACATCTAAAATAGTTTACAAAAATTTTCATTTATTATTTTTTTATAGTTCTTATATGCTATAAAATTGTTTATTGCTTTATACAATGTATTTTTATTATTTTTATAATTCTTATTTTTAAAATTTATAATTAAAAATTATTTTTTTCAAATCAGATATGGTGTTTTTTATATTATCCAATCTTACAGTTTTTGCTTCTATAAATTTACCTTTAAACGACTCCAATAATCTCCAAGAGCTATAATTTTTATCTTTTTTAATACAAGGATATAATAATATACACCTTTTTGCATTTTCATAAGATGTTATATATGCATACATCTGATATATATCACTTGATCTATAGAAGATATTTGAATCCACTTCAATAGCTTTCCATTTTGTATCAATTATGATTTCAGATTCATATTTTGAATCATATAAAACTATATCTGGTCTTAAATTAAAAGTTTTCTTTCCTGTTTGCTCATTTTTTAAAAGAAATTTACTTTTATCTTGTATATACGTTTCTCTAAATTCATTATTCCATATATTTTTTATTAAGTTTCCGATATATTCTTCATATAAAATGTTTATTTCAAATAATATAGAAAATGCATCTTGATTATTTTCGCTGTTATCCATCGATAAATTTAAAAGTATAAGTTTCGCCAATGAGTAACAATCTTTAAATCTATCATTATTTTTATAAAATTTGTAATCCAATAGTTCTTCTCTATTTATATAAACTAAGTCCACATTATAAAAATAACTCAAAATTTTTTTTATCTTATTTTGAATTAAATTGTCATTTACTCTACATAATATAGATATACATGCCTTTTTTAAAACTTGATTCAAAAAATTATTTTCGCTATACTCATCATATTCACATTTTATTTTCATTGGAGATATATTTTTTTCTCTTGCATATTTACTTATTAATATCTTGCCTTTTACAACATTCGAATTATCTATCTTATTTATATATTCAAAATAAATCCCTCTCTTAATTTGCATTTGCATACTTTCAATAAAATACATAACAAAAAAATTCATGAGATTATAATTTTTTAAACTTGATTTTATATTTTCGTTTATTATAATTGGAATCTTATTACATGTAGAAAGCATTTGTAATAGCATTTCTCTATCTTTTACAATATCATTACTTAATGACAGCTTTGGAAGTATCTCCAATATTACATTTTCAAAATATATAACACCTACATAATTTATGAATCTCAGTTTTTTATATCTGATATCTATTATATTACTCTTTAACACATCATTATTATTATCCAGATATTTAAGTAATTTTTCATATTCAGTTTCTGTAAGTTCATTTTCACCATTACCTACTTTTATCCATTCATAAGTTTCCTTTACATATATATTTTTACTCATATATATTTTTTAACTCCTCAATAGATATATTTCGTTTTATACAATAATTAACTTTACTTTCCATTATTGATGAATTATTATTTTTAAATAATTTAGATGCTGTGATTTCTTCCTTATAAACAATATATTTGTCCTTTTCATTTTTACCTATACCACCTAAAATAAGTCCTACTTTTTCTGAGTCATAATAGAAATATTCTTGAAGAAGTGGTATTATTTTTTTTCTAAATACGGCCACTATATCATCAATATTTTCTACATTTAGTAAGTAGGCCTGTCCAATAACATGGTCTCTATCATATAAAAACTCTATTCTCTTATTAATTGTATATAGCATATTTTTAACATCTATTCCATCTACAACGGACAATAAATCATAGTCTGGCATAATTTCTTCAAAAGCAAATCTTCTTCTCAAAGCTATATCTAAAAGAGCTATGGATTTATCTGATGTATTCATAGTACCAATTATATATAAATTTGGAGGTAGAGAAAATCTTTCTTTTGAATATGGTAGTTTTACGATAGTTTGATTTGATTTAGTAAGTCTTTTATCATCTTCTAATAATGTTATTAATTCCCCAAATATTTTAGATATATTTCCTCTATTGATTTCATCTATTATTAAAACATAGTTTTCTGATTCTTCAAAATTAAAGTTCTCGACATCTTCTATATTATCAAGCACCAACATCTTTTTTCTTGCCTTTACATCTTCTATAGTTAAAGTATCTTTTTCTAACTCAAGATTTAGCTTCTTTTCAAGTTTCAACCCATCGTAACATGCTTCTATAGATATTTCCTTCAATATACCATCTTCTGGCTTAAAATTACCTTCACCATCGGATTTGAGACCTTCTATAAACTCTTCATATCCATATGATTGATGAAAAGTACAAAATTCTACATTATTTTTATAATCTACATAACTTGTACAATCATTATTTTTTAAACTAGTTTCATTTATTAAATTATAAACTATTTGTTTTGCATTATATGTTTTACCCGTCCCTGGTGGACCATAAAGTATGGTATTTAATGGAATTTTATTAATACATCTTTTTATATATTTTTCAACTAAATTATTATTTTCAAAGATAACCCATGCATTTCCATCAATATTCTCTTTTTCATTTTCTATCCATTCTACAGGTAAAAAACATCCACCTTCTGAAGTAGTTATTTTGTCTTTATCAAAACCCTCTTTAACTTGACAAACACCAAATAAGCTTTTCATTGTATGGTCATTTTCGTAACTTACTTTTTCGCTATTATATACTAGAATATAATCATCTGTATTTATATTTTTCAAGTTTTCTAATTGTTCTAAATTAGTAGGTTGAATAAACAGTTCTTCATTCTCTACACACTTATCTACATCTATATAATAATAGTTTTTTAGGTACCATTTATTATTGTCATTTTCTTCTATTCTTTTTTTTAATGATTTATTATGTTGCAATTTAATAATGTCTAAATATGTATTTATATCTTCATTATTTAATTTATAAAACTCACTCGTATATATTTTACAATTTAAAACTGTATCAAATGTGTACATCCATTTTATAGGTAATGTATGACCCAAGATATGACTTAATTCATAACCATTTTCAAAACTTTCTTCAACAATACCAATAAGAACACTATACTTAATTTTTCCTTCTACATTTTGATATGCCTTATATAGAAAATAATCTCCTTTTTTAACTGAAATAAATTTTTTTATAAAATCTTTGTCATTACAGTTCTCATTAATGTATTTTTCGGATTTTTTTCCCATATTAAGCACTTTTTTTAAATTTATTTTTATATCAAATCCCAATGCAATTATGCTTTCTTCTTTAAAAATTTGTGGTGTATCTGTCTCTTGATAAAAAAATTCTTCCATTAGCCAATACTCTGTAACATTTATATTTTCAGACATATACTTCTCCTTAATATCTAAAATACATTAATTATATAACATTCCCACTTTAATCTTTCCATCTAAATTTTCTTTTAAGTATAAAGAAAATATTATTTCATAGCCTTCTTCTACCTTACTTTGAATATTATTCATCAAATCATTTAATTCAACTAGTGAAAATTTATCATTTCCTTCAACAAAAACTATACCTTTTTTCCCAATAAATTCTTCACCAAAATGTTCCATATTTTCAAATAAAATATCTACTATTTCACTGTGCTGTTTTGAATCTTCAAATTCTTCAAAAGAATACTTAATCCCTTTATCACTTATAATAGCTTCTTTTAAATCAGTTATATCTATATTTATCATACAAGAGTCTGAAATAGATTCTATCATAACATTCATCAAATCAACAAATTTTAAAATACTATTTTCATTGACTTTAAATTCTCTATTAATTCCTAAGTCATCTTTATTTTCTTCTTCTGAAGAATTTATACCTATAGATAAAATTCGTCTTTCATTAGACATGTATGAAATAGCTTTTATAACTTCTCGACTTTGTTTATCTTCAGTTGAATATGCTAAAAATAATATGTCAACTCCATCTAAAAGACTTCTAACATATTCTTTTTCAACCTCTTGATTCATAGTAATTTTTTCTATATCCATATTTATTTTTACTTTTTCTTCTATTTCATTTATTATATTAATACCTTTAGCTCCAATACCAATTATCTTAGCATTCTTATTAAAACTTTCCATTATAATATATATCTCCTTAATAATTATTTAATTTTAACATTTTTAAATATTATATCATATTTTCTTCATAAAAATATTTTAACTCTTTAGCCCTATCATAAAGTAATTTATTCATAAATTTTGGTTCTATAACTTTAGCATCTTTTCCTATTGAAAATAATGTAGATATCCACCAATCTATTTCTTCATACTTTATAAATTTACTAATTGTTCCACTTCCATTTTCATTTAATTCTATATCCAAATCTAAAAAACTTCTAGTTATTTTAGAAATACCTTCTTTTGTGAGTAATACATGCAAATGAACAATTTCACTAGTTTTCTTAGTAATTGCCATCTCTTCATTTAACTTGCTATATACTGAATCTAGCCAACTTTTCAAACTTATACATGCTTTTTTAGACTCTCCTACTTTTTCGATTTCCAGTACTTTGTCTATACGTATTAGTATAATATTATCACTTTCATAGTCATACACTGGTGAAAACCAAAATCCTTCATTTAAATATATACCTATTGGGCATATTTTTTTCTCCAGCAACTGATTTCCAGATTTATATTTGATATTTAAAACACAAGAGTTTGATGAAGACCTGAAAAATTCAGTCACAATATTGGCATCAATATTTTTATAATTAGCTATAAACTCAATATATTTTTCAATGTTGTTTATACCTATTTTTGCACTACTTTCACGATTATAATTTATTTTTTTAATTATAGAATCAATTTCTTTTTTTATGTGTGAAAAATTGTAAACTTGTAGTGACTTAAATGCAAAAACTATAGACATAACTTCTTTTTCTGTAAATATAACAGGAGGTATATAGCTATTATTTAATACTCTATAACCTCCATTTCTACCTTTTTCTGCTTTAATTGGAAGCCCCATTTCATTTAATTCTATTAAATATCGTTGAATAGTTTTAGTTGAAAGATTAAACTTCTCTGACAACTCTTTGATTGTAAACTTTTGTCTATCATTAATATATGTCCAAACATCAGTTAATCTCTTTATCTTTGACAAATAAAATCCCCCTTATAATAATACTATTCTTAATTCACACTAATTTTTAATCTACAAAATAACTTTCTGCACTCTAAAACTTAATATCAATGATATTTCTATATTTTTTCATTAAAAAACAAAAGAATGGTACTCCTACCAAGGTTACTACTACAAATTCTCCAAAACCTACTTGTATCATCGATAATATTAGAGGAAGTCCAAAAAATATATTTAACATTAATCCAACTACAATTGCATTTATGATAGTAGGCCATATAGAAGCTATAATTAATGTGCTTTTATTTTGACCGCCTAACTTTCTAGTAATATACACTAAACTTGCACTTACAAATGTGGCAAATGTTCCAAAAATTATATCAGGTACACCATATGGACCTATTACATTGGCTAAAAAACAACCTAATGTAAGACCTACTATATATCCCTTATCTAAAAATGCTAGAAGCATCATAATCTCGGCTATCCTAAATTGTATTGGTCCATAACTTATAAATCCTAATGATAAAGTTAAAACTGCATAAATTGATGTAACAACTGCTGTTACTGCTATATTGGTACTATTTCTTCTCATATATCTCTCCTAGTGAAAATTTTATTGCTAAAAATTAATAATATAATTTTATTTTATACAAAATTTATAAACTTAAACAATAATTTAAAATAAATAACTTATTTTAACGAACTATTTTATTAATCTAATTTATATTATACAATAGAATACATATAAAATTAAATAGTTAGATTTTAAATATATGTTATAATTATCATATATATAAATTAAAATAAGTTTATATCTTAATTAAAAACATTAAAAAAGAGCCTTAAAATTAGGCTCTAATAATTTATTTTAAAATCAATGAACTCTAGCATCTTTTAATTTAGATAATATCATCCAAGTTCCTACACAATCAATTTCCAGCTGTTTCTCTATTTCATCATATAACATTTCTTGATATGATGTATTTAAAACAACATTTTCAACAAGTTTAGAAATTTCTTCTTCTACGAAGTCGATTTCTATTTGATTCTTCATTTCCTTAAAAAATACCCTTGCTTTTCTCTGACTTATTGAACGACCCTCAAAGCTGACTAAACATTCTAAAATGTTATTATCTCCTCTAAAATTATTTACTGCTCTCATATTATTTAGATTTCCAGCCAAAACATCATCCCCTTAGTTAATTTTATATTTTACAAGTAAAGTTTCATAATATTATAATAACTACTTATTAAATATCTTTCAACAGGTATGACATAACTGGTTGTTTAACATGTAAAACTAGTCTAAAATCTGTATAAAATACTTACTTATTCATTTCCATAAAAACTTTTTCAGGTGTAATAGGAAGTGTATTTACTCTAACCCCAACACCATTAAAAACAGCTTCTTGTATTGCTGGTAAAGGTGTATTTATAACAACCTCTCCAACAGATTTAGCTCCAAAAGGTCCTGTTGGCTCATAGTTTTCAACAAAATCAACTTCCACATTTCCAATATCACATCTAGCTGGAATCTTATATTGCATAAATGTGTTTGTATCCATGTTACCTTTTTCTGTATATCTAACTTCTTCAAACATTGCCATTCCAATACCTTGAACAATTCCACCTTCAACCTGTATCTTTGCTAAGTTTTTATTTATAACTGTTCCACAGTCCACTATGGCTACATAATTTAATAAGTTAACTTTTCCAGTTTCTTTATCAATTTCAGTTTCTGCAAAACCAGCTATAAAAGGTGGTGGTGATACTGGACTACCATGAGATGCAAGACCTATTAATTGATTAGTATTTGGTCCAATTGTAGAGTCAACTGCTATGTCAAATAACGAAGTACTGCATTCTTTACTAGTTAATTTTATACCATCAAATTCTAATTCGTCTTTATCTACACCTAGTTTAGTTGCTCCAGCAGATATTATTTTATCCCTTAAATCCTGAGCTGCCTTAACCACTGCCATCCCAGTTACATAAGTGGTACTTGAAGCATATGAACCTGGGTCATATGGGACCAAATCTGTATCTGCTGATATAACTGTTATATTTTCAATACTTGTCTCAAGAATTTCAGCAGCCATTTGAGCTAGAATTGTGTCACTTCCTGTACCCATATCAGTAGAACCTATCATAAGTGTATAGTCTCCACAGTCATTTAGTTTTATTTCAGCTGAAGATTTATCAAGCCCTTGTATACCAGAACCCTGCATAGTAATTGCCATACCCACACTTCTAACTTTTCCATTTTCAAGATGCTTACAAGGATATTTTTCATCCCATCCGATAAGTTCTTTCCCTTTATTTATACATTTTACTAAGTCTACACTATTTAAAGTTTTTCCATATGCAAAGGTAGTTTCACCTTGTGTTACTACATTTTTTAATCTCAAGTCCGTTGGGTCCATTTTTAATTTGTCAGCTAACATGTTTATAGTTGATTCAACAGCGAAACAGCCTTGAGAAGCTCCATACCCTCTAAGTGCACCTGCTGGCATTTTATTAGTATAAACTACATCTGCGATAAATCTTGTTGCCTCAACCTTATTATACATTGGTAAAGTCTTTTCCCCAACTAAGCCAATAGTTGTAGAAGCATGTTCTCCATATGCTCCTGTATCTGAAAGTGCATTTATATCGATAGCCTTTATTATTCCATCATTAGTAGCACCTAGTCGAACTTTTAGTTTCATTGCATGTCTACTAGTCGAACAATTAAAAGTTTCTTTTCTATCATATATTATTTTAGCTGGCTTACCTGTTTTTAAAGTTACAATAGCTGAAAAAATCTCAACACAAGCAGTTTGTTTACCACCAAAGCCACCACCAATTCTAGGTTTTATAACTCTAATTTTACTAGCTGGTAGTTCTAATGCACGGGATAGATGTCTTTTAACATGAAATGGTATTTGAGTTGAACTTACTACAACTAGTCTTCCAGCATGATCTAAATAGTTATATGATCTATACGTCTCCATCATTGCATGGGCTTGAGCTTGAGTATAATATGTTTCTTCAATCACTATGTCACAATTACTTAATACTTCTTCTATATCACCTTTTGTATAGTCATGATGTGACACTATATTCTTTTCTCTCTGCATACCTATTTCAAAATTACAATGTCTATCTTCATCATGTACTATAGTTTTATTTCCGATTGCCTCTTCAAAATTCAAAACAGGTGTTAGTACTTCATAATTTACCTTTATAAGATTCATTGCTTTAACTGCACTTTTTTCATCTATAGCTGCAACTATGGCTACCTCATCACCAACATATCTCACAACATCTTCAAGAATTAGCCTATCATAAGGTGATGGCTCTGGATAGGTTTGACCAGCAAGTGTAAATCTAGATTTTGGTACATCTTTATATGTTAAAATACATTCAACACCATCAACCATTTCTGCCTTTGATGTATCTATATCTTTTATCTTTGCATAAGCATAAGGGCTTCTAAGTATCTTTACTATTAAAGCATCTTTTGCTGCTAAATCATCAGTATATACAGGTTTTCCTGTTGTTATACTCATTCCATCTATTTTTTCAATTCCTTTTCCAACTATATTCATATTCTACTTTACCTCCAGATAAGTTTTGATAGCTCTTAACTGTCCCATATATCCTGTACATCTACATAAATTTCCTGTTAAATAATGTTTTATTTCTTCGTCTGTAGGGTTCTTAAGCTCATCTTTCATTGCAAGTACAGTAAGTATAAAGCCAGGAGAGCAGAAACCACATTGTTCAGCTCCTTCTTTTACCAAAACTTCACTAAATTCTTTAACTTCATTTTCTAAACCTTCAATTGTAGTTATCTCTTTATTTAAAACTCTCAAGGTTAATGTCGCACAAGATAATGTAGGTTTCTTATCTATTAAAACTGTACAGAGACCACAACAACCTGTATCACAACCCCTTTTTACACTTAAATTGCCAACTTTTCTTAAGGTATCAACCAAATATTCTTCTGGCTCTATATCAATATTTTTCATTTTTCCATTTATATTAAGCTTTACTAACATTAAATAACCTCCATTATAGCTCTTTTTAAAAGTACTTTACTCATAGCTTTTCTATAGTCTTTAGATGCTCTCATATTAGAACCAAATGTTAATTCCTCTGAAGCTATTTCTATTGCCCTATCTATATTAGCTTTATTAATTTCATTATTAGATAAAAATTCACTAGCTTTTTTTGCAATCATAGCTTTTTGAGGTCTTGCTCCTACACATAACTTAAACTTCTTACCATCTTTTGAAACAGACACATTCAAAATAGGGTAATCACTTTTTGCATTTCTCAATGACTTATAAGAGGCTTTTTTATTTTCCTTCTTTATATACACCTTAGTCAATAAGTCCTTCCCATAATCTCTATCTAAAAACTCTTCAAGGCTAATTCTCCCACCCTTATATAACTCTACTTCTGTATCTAATGAAAGCAATGCCACTATCAAATCAGAAAACCCATATTTAGAAAAGACTGTTGCACCAACTGTTACTACATTTCTAAACTGAATTCCTATTATATCTTTAACTGAATCTTCTATTATTTTACCAAAATTATCTTTTATTATTGAACTTGTTTCCAATGTTCTAAAAGTAGTCATAGAACCAATTTCAACATACTCTTTATCTTCTTTTATATAATCTAGGTTTAGGTTAGATAACTCTATTCCTGTTCCTATTCTTTTTTTCCCCATTCTTAAAAAAGCACTTCCACCAATTACTTGATTAGTTTTTCTTTTATTTAAAATTGAGTACGCTTCTTCCACTGTATCTGGTTGTACAATATCTATAACCGTAAACATAAATTTCCTCCCTTATTCGCTATTCTTATTTTAAATACAACTAATTATATCACAGCTTCAACAAATTTTGATAATAAATATATGCAATATGTAAATTATGTAAATTCATTTTTACATAAAAAATAGCTACTTCAATAATTATCACTAGATAACCTTAAAATAGCCATTATTATGTATCCTTTAAAGTGAAAAACTAAAAAGTTGATACCTTTTCGCTTATATTTATCACTTCTTCTTCTAATAATCCAAGTTTTTTAGCTACCAATTTTGTAGTGCTTCCTTGTATTACTAATGTAATTAATATAGACATAAATACTACTGATGAAATTACTTCATATCCAGGAACTTTCATTGCTGAAATAATACCACAAAGTGCAGCTGGGATTACACCAGTTTCTCTTACCCACATCATGAACAATATTTCATTTTTACTCCATTTTGCTTCTCTGTCTGCAAGTGCACATACTAAGACACAAATTGGTCTTGCTATAAACATTAATACTAGCACTGCAATTACAGATGGTACAAAATATTTACCTAACTGAGCCAAATTAACTTGACTACCTAATATTATGAATATCGCCATACGACAAATAGTTCCTAAAGTCTCAGCAACATAAAAATCTGCATCATAAGATTTTTGGCTTAACCATATTTTAAAGTTTTTCTTGTTACCAGTTATTATACCTACAATAAAGCAAGACATATATCCACTTCCGCCTAATTTTGTAGATAATTCATATGCAACCACAACTGAAATAACAGATATTATTGGTGCAAAATCTTTAAATATACCATATGGCTTATCATTAACCAATTTCAAAAGCAGTATTCCTGTAATTAGACCAACTACAATTCCTACAACAACCATTGTACCTAATTCATAAATATTGGCACTTAAAGAAAACTTATTTGATAAAATTACAGCTAACACTGCTGATGTTAATATAGCTCCTGTTGCATCATTAAAAGCTGATTCACTTATTACAGTTTGTTTTACTCTATCCTTTATCTTTACTTGATTAAATATAGGTACAAGAGTAGCAGGGTCTGTTGATGCTATTATAGTTCCTGCTAATAAAGCAGTCATTGCACTTACTCCAAAAGTAAATCCTATTACTTGTTGCATTATAAAAGCAGATATCACTACTCCTACAGTAGCTAGTAAAAATACAGATATCTTTACATTTCTCAAAACTTTTAAACTTATTTCTTTTCCACCTAAATATAATATAAATGCAGAACCAAATGTAAGTATCAGTTGATTCTCTATTTGGAATCCACGAATATCTATAAATTTCAAAAATGATGGTCCTATTAAAATACCTACAAGTAAAAATAATACAACATCTGGAACTTTTACGATTTCGCTAAGTTTGCTGCAAATTATTCCAGTTATACTCACAATAGCAAAAATTATCAATAAATTATTGCTGGCAATTGTATGTATAGATGATTCCATGTCAGTCTCTCCTCCTAATATGCATGTATACAACATATTCATTTATTCATTTTACTATACAATTATAGCACAGAAATAAATGTTATCAATCATATTTTTTATCACTTGCAACTTTACCTTCATTTTTGACAATTAAATAACGCTCATATAATTTTATCTTTTTTTTCTTGCCAAGAAAAGGTTGATTTTGTCAAGTTTTATGCATCTATAAAATAACGTTGTCCCCCATACAGGTGCATTTTAGACGATTTTCGACTTTTTTTATCATTAAAATAAGTTTAAATTTAACAATAAAACATCTCATTATATTATTTTTTTAAAACACACCATTTTCAACTACTTCATTAACTTGGACGATTGATTTTTTTCTTATCTATTCTATCTCCAAGCATACTACCTATATTTTTACTTGGATATAGTTCTTCAGCAATTTCGATTTTATTATCACTATTTTTTTTAATATTAGAATTACTCATTTGTTTTTCATTTTCTTTATTTTGTTTCATATTTTCTCCTTTTCTAAATAATATAGAGTTTGTATTTATTACTTATTATTTCAAATTTCTATAATTTTAATCAAAAAAGGGAAATATCTCAATACAATACAGCTTATTTTAGCAGTATATTTATATTTAGAATTTCCCTAATAATAATTTTATCGATTAAATTTTACAAACTAAGTAATTTATATTTCTTTTTATTTTCTAATAATTAAACTTTTTCAATAACTTCTCCTAAACTAGAATTACTTTTGTTATCATGTTTCCAGTTATTCAATGTATAATGTGTTCTGAATGTAAACAATCCTGAAATTATTAATAACATATAATATACAAATCCACTATACAAAAGCACTGAATATCCCAATAATTCTTTTGGAATTATGTTTGAGAACATGGTAAAAAATGTAACTTCATTTGCTCCAACATTTCCTGGTGTTGGAACTGGTGATATTGCCATGTATAAAAATACTTGCAATGTCATTATATGTATATATGATACTCCTTTTAAATTTGAAGCTTTATACACACAATAAACTATACTAAAGTATGCTATAAGTTGTAGTGCAGTAAGCAATATGCTTAAAAATAAAATCCTTACATTTTTGATAAATATTTTTATAGAATAATTGTAGTCATCAATATAATGATTTATTCTATCTCTTTTTAAATCTAAAAATTTAAATGCTTTAAATTTAGATAAAAAATTAATCAAAACCTCTGCTATCATTTTTACTTGCTTAGGACTAAATACTATTAAGAGTCCTCCTAATAGCATGCTTACATTCATGGTCATCCCAGCGGCGATTAAAACTCTAACTGAATGCACTTGTTCCATTAATAATGACTTATTCAATAAAATTAAAATTCCACAAAATATAGTAACTGTACTTTGAAATACAACTGTCTTATTAGTAACTATGGCTACAGATTTACTGAGACTAACATCATACTTTGTAAGTGCATATATTTGCATTGGCTGACTCCCAGATGCAAAGGGAGTAACTAAATTATAATAAAATCCCATTGTAGCCATTTTGATACCTATAAATTTTACTTTTGTTTTTTGAACTGCATTTATTATCAAATGTGTCACAATAGATTCAATTATCATATATATTAACATTATTAGTATGCCAAGAAATATATAGGTTTTATTTACTAGACTTATAATTTTAGGTATTAGTTTTACATCTAAAGTGGTTGATACTAAATAAGTAGTAATACATATCAAAAATATCAGAAATCCATATTGAATAAAATCTTTCTCTTTTTTGGATAATTTTCTCATTTATTTTCTCCTAAATTTTTTCATATCACTATACAATAGTATACTACTTAGCATATTCTTTGCAATACTTTAAAAAATAAGTCTATTTTTAACACAAATATATCTATAAATTTTTAAATATTTTTACTCCTTTAGTGGAAATAATTCTCCATAGCATAAAGTCTAATATAAGTGTAAGCACACTTGCTAAAATCAAATATATATTTAGAAATGAAACTTTCAATAACATATATGTGCCTCCAAGTATAACTATATAAATTAATGATACTAATATTGTAACTATCATACTTGCACTTCTTTTTACTACCGCCACTTCATTTTTCCAATCAAGGTTTGGATAAAGTAAATTTGATAACAATCCCATTAAAGCTACAAACATTGACATAGTTACAATCAAGCAACTTGCTACCATCACGAACTGAATTTCAAAGTTTAGTTTTATAGACACTAATATTAGACATAAAACAGATAATGGTGCATTTAATAAAAAATTCATCAATATTTTTGACCAAAATATCTCCCTTTCATCTATTGGAGAAGACTTTAGTATCCATAGATTCTTTCCTTCAAAAGAAATTGAACAATATGTTGTGCAGTTCATTACTATTATAAATAGAAACGCACCTAATAACTGTATTTTTATAATACTAAAATCTATATTCATTTTTAGTAACTCACCTATTTTATCAGCTCCAAATGCCAACACACCG
The DNA here is from genome assembly GCF_020658275.1 of Clostridioides sp. ES-S-0190-01. Taxonomy (NCBI): domain Bacteria; kingdom Bacillati; phylum Bacillota; class Clostridia; order Peptostreptococcales; family Peptostreptococcaceae; genus Clostridioides; species Clostridioides sp. ES-S-0190-01. Next base: position 24,483 of record NZ_JACVWA010000045.1, read on the forward strand.
ATTGTAGCCACTATTAAAAATAACAGACCAATAGATGAATTCAAAAAGTAAATAAATGAAGAAGTATATCTTCTAAATTCTTTTTTCAATAGAGCCTTTGAGGGTGTTGAAATTTTTTGACTTTTAAATTTATAGTTTTTAGTCTTATAACTTTCACCCATTCTAGCATTTATCTTTGTAAATCCTTTTGCAAACAGAGTCACAAAGATAAAGAATGGTATTAATGATGTTGCCATAAACATTAAAAATGAAACTATACTTCCAGTTTTAAGAGCATCAACAAAATAGTATATAGGTGGATATATTTTATTAATTGTTTCTGAAATAGATGCACTATTTTTTAATAACTCAACTGATATAGAGTTTAATTTTGACAGAAGTACAGTATAAGCCAAAATTAATATTACATTACCTATGATTAACACTAAATTTTTATATTTTAGCCTTGATGATAGCTGTCCTATAAATAAGAAAATTATTGATGAAACAACTATTGGTAGTAATGGCAGAGCCAAAAATAATAATATTAAGTAAGGAAAATAGGTTATACTTACATTGGCATTAAAAAAATAAACTACTGCTGGTATAATCATACACACTGAAGAAAACAAATAATTAGTTCCAACTAACATTAATATTTTACTAGCCAATATAGTAGATTCTTTTATTGGCAAACTAGTTAATAACTCTAAATCCTTCGCTTGAAATAGATATGATGAAGTTTTATATAATGATGTAACAATTGCCATTACTGTTGATAATCCAAAGCCAAACACAAGCAACATTTCCATTTGATTTATTTGTTTTAAAATATCAACTAGAGAAAGACTTAAACTTGTTACATAAAATATTAATAGCCCTACTACAACAACTATTGAAAACATCATTCCTATTATTTTTTGTTTTTCTTTGCTGTCTATATTTTTTAAAGCATTCAATTTAAACTCATTTATTATATTAGTTTTTATTAATATACTTAGATTACTCATAATTTATCATACCTCACTTTAGACATTATATTCTGTAAAAATAGCATTTTATTTTTCTATTAATTCCATAAAAATATTTTCAAGAGAATTGTTTCCTTTCACTTCTTCAGTAGTTCCATAAGCAATTATATTTCCATCTTTTATTATGGCAATCTTATCACAGATTTTTTCAGCAACTTCTAATACATGCGTTGAGAAAAATATACAACCACCTTTTTTACAAAACTCCTTCATTATTTCCTTTAATATAAAGGAAGCTTTTGGGTCAAGACCTACAAAAGGTTCATCAAGAATTAGAATTTTAGGATTATGGATTAAAGCTGAAATTATAGCTAGTTTTTGTTTCATTCCATGTGAATACGAAGATATTAAATCTCCTAATGCCCTATTAATTTCAAATTTATTTGAATAGTATTTTATTAATTCCTCTCTTTCATTTTTATCTACCTCAAATATATCTGCTATAAAATTAAGGTATTGTATTCCAGTTAGAGCTTCATATAAATCTGGATTATCAGGAATATACGCCATTTCCTTTTTGCACTCAACAGATTGTTTTTTTATAAATTTAGAGTTTATAAGTATTTCTCCTCCCTCAAAATCATGTATCCCAACAATTGCTTTAATAGTAGTAGTTTTTCCTGCACCATTATGACCTATAAAGCCAAAAATCTCTCCATCATTTACCTCAAATGAAATATTATTTACTACCTTTTTATTTTTATATGATTTAGATACATTACTTATCTTTAACATAATTTCCCTCCATGTTATATATTATAGTTTTAATACTTGTTATATATAATATATAACAAGTATTAAGCAATTGCAACTACAATTTGCTAAATTTTTAAATTTAAGTATTAGACAATTGTAAAAATACTGAACTCAATATAAATATACAAAAAACATCTATATTTACTTCTAAATTGCACATAATTATAAAATAATGTATAGTTCGATTTGACTAAACAATGTATAATAAGAAATAGTTAACTACAATAATATAAGTTTTTAATAGAAGGAGCAAAAGATGAACACATTTGAACAATTAAAGATAAGTTCTACTCTAATAAATGGACTTAAAAAACAAGACATAACTTCTCCAACAGAAGTTCAGTCACTTGTTATAGAAAATATAATGCAAAATAAAGATTTATTAATCAACTCACAAACTGGAACAGGAAAAACACTTGCATATGTTTTACCTATATTTGAAAGAATTGATACATCAAAAAGAGAAACTCAGGCTCTTATACTTGCACCAACACATGAATTAGTAATGCAAATTACAAATCAAATTGAATTATTAGCAAAAAACTCAGAAACTCCTTTGACTTCACTATCCTTAATTGGAGAAGTTAATATACAAAAACAAATAAAAAATATAAAGGCTATAAAACCACATATAGTAATAGGAACTTGTGGAAGAGTTTTAGACTTAATAAAGCAGAAGAAGTTAAAATCACACAACATAAAAACTATCGTTTTAGATGAAGTGGACAATTTGTTGAATGGTAAAAACATAACTTGTGTAGAAGACATAATAAAAACTACATTAAGAGATAGACAAATCATAGGTTGTTCTGCAAGTCTTACAGATAGTACTATAAAAATTTGTGATAAATTTATGAAAGAATTTGAATTAATAAAAACAAAAGAAAAGTCACAGATAAATCCTAATATAAATCATACATATATGTTAGGGGAAATAAGAGATAAATTTAATTTTCTTAGAAAAACATTAGCTGCTACAAACCCAAAAAGAGCTATTGTATTTGTAAACAATGAAAAAAACATAGATGTTATAGTATCAAAATTAAACTATCATAATTATAAAGCAATTGGAATATTTGGAAATATGCCAAAAGAGGATAGAAAAAATGCAATAAATAAATTTAAACTTGGAAAAGCAAAAATTTTAGTTACAACAGATTTATCTGCTCGTGGACTTGATATAGTAGATATAAGCCATGTTTTTAATTTAGATTTTCCAAATAGTAAAAATGAATATCTGCATAGATGTGGTAGAACTGCTAGAGGAAACCGAAGTGGAGATACTATTTCAATAATAACAAAAAAAGAATTAGATATTATAAAAGAATTGCAAAAAGAATTTAATATAACAATTGTGCCTAAAACCTTAGAAAAGGGAAAATTAGTAGATATATCTAAGTAATACAAAAAAATAAGAACTGTAACTTCTTCTCAAAATAGATTAGAAATTACAGTTCTTTATTTTATTGAATTAAATTTTTAAACAATATCTATTATAATAGCCAAAGTTTTATTATAAATAATATAGCAAGAACAATCATTACTACTGAAACATGTTTCTTATCTTCAGCCTTTTTAGCTCCAAATATGTTGTAAAATACATTTACAAAAACATAAGTTAATATACCTAGAGTTAAACCATCACCTATACTATAAGTTAATGCCATACAAGCAATAGTAACGAAAGCTGGAACACCTTCAGTTATATTGTCAAACTCAATATCTTTAACTGTACCAAGCATCAAGTACCCAACATAAATTAAAGCTGGTGCTGTAGCACATGATGGAATTGCTATAAATACAGGAGAGAAAAACATTGCAACTAAGAATAAAACACCAACTGTTACTGCTGTCCATCCAGTTCTACCACCTGCAATAACTCCTGTTGAACTCTCAACATAAGTTGTAACTGTAGATACTCCAAGCCCTGCACCTACTGTAGTTGCAACTGCATCTGTAAGCAAAGCTCTACCTACATTAGGAACATTTCCTTTTTCATCTAGCATATTTGCTTTAGAGCAAACCCCTACTAATGTACCTACTGTATCAAAGAAATCAACAAATAAGAATGTACAAACTATTACAAAGAAACCACCTATATTTGTTGGATGTAATACATATCCTAAATCTATTTTACCTGCTATCGGTGCTAAACTTTCAAACTTGAATATTCCACTAGGTAAGTATATACCTAATTTTTGTGCATATTCTGGATTCATAAATGCAAATCCCCAAGCAAGTAATGAACTTACTACTATTCCAAAAAGGATAGAACCTTTAACTCTTTTTTTATCTAATACTGCTACAATTATTAATCCTATGCAAGCTATTATTACTGCTGGAGTAAATTTCCCCATCTTTATAAGAGTAGCTTGATCTCCAATTACGATTCCACAATTAACTAAACCTATAAGTGCAATAAATATACCTATACCACCTGTAACAGCAAGCTTCATATTCTTTGGTATTGCATTTACAACAGCTTCACGAACTCCACTTACTGATAATATTATAAAAATGATACCTTCTACAAATACCGCTGTAAGAGCTACTTCCCAAGGAACCCCCATTTGTAAGACTACTGTGTATGCAAAAAATGCATTAAGACCCATACCTGATGCTAAAGCAAAAGGAAGATTTGCAACCATTCCCATTAAAATACATCCAAATGCTGCTGCTAGACATGTCCCTGTAACAAGAGCACCTGCTGGCATCCCTGTTGCTGATAAAATGTTTGGATTTACAGCTATTATATAAGCCATAGTTAAAAAAGTAGTTACACCAGCAATTACTTCTTTCTTCATGTCGACATTTTTATTAGTCAAAATTGGAAAAAGTTTCTGCATGGTACTACTGTTTGTTGTTTGCATAACAACACCTCCTATTAAATTTTACAAAAAAACGACGCAGTAACTAATAAGCTGAGTCGTATCCTTCATAATTTAGTTAAATAAATATTTATTTAACTAAATAATAGTATACATAGTCAGAATATTTACGGTATTCCGGTAGAAACTTATGACCCGTATTGTCAAAATTATATGTTATACAATATAAAACATGAATTTTTCTTTACGAATATTATTTTAATTTATATAGTTAATTTTGTCAATATATGCGTATATATTAGAATAAATTTGTATTAATATTCGATTATATTAAATGTTAATTTTCTATATCTACGTCATACTTATATTCTTTACATTTTTATAAAATATATGATTATTTAATACAATTTATTTATAGTACAGATATAAAGTTTATGTTAAGATTATATTATATTTATTATAGCAAATTGATAATTAATAATTTTTAAATTTGGAGGAATAAGGGTGAAAGATTTAACTACAGGTCATGAGGGAAAATCTATATTCTTTTTTGCTATGCCTATGCTTATTGGTAGTTTATTTCAACAACTATACAATACTGCTGATAGTATTATAGTTGGTAGATTTATTGGTAAAGAAGCTATGGCAGCAGTCTCAGGTGCTAACCCTATAATGTTTTTGCTTGTAGCAATGCTTATGGGTGTCAGTCTTGGTTTTTCTATTTTAATTTCACAGTTTTATGGTTCAGGAGATTTAAAAAAAGTAAAAGCTACTATTGATACTACATATATACTTTTATTTATTGGCTCTATATTGATAAGTGTTATTGGAATAGTATTTGGAGGTCCTATGCTTAAGCTTATGAATACTCCAGAATCAGTTTTTAATCAATCAAAACTGTATCTTACTATAATATTTGGTGGAATCTTATTTTCTGCTGGATATAATTCAGTAAGTGCAATACTTAGAGGACTTGGAGATTCAGTAACTCCACTTTATTTTTTAATAATAGCCACAATTTTAAATATAGTTTTAGATTTAACTTTTATTGTTGTCTTGAAAATGGGAGTTGAAGGTGTTGCACTTGCCACTATAATGGCTCAAGCAGTATCATTTATAATTAGCATAATATATTTAAATAAAAAACATGAAGTACTTAAATTTAAGATTAAAGGAATTGTATATGACAATAAAATATTTAAAGATGGTCTTAGATTAGGACTTCCAAGTGGAGTTCAACAGATGTTATTTTCAATTGGCAACATGGCTCTTCAATTTTTAGTTAATGGTTATGGTACATCTGCCATGGCAGCTTTTGGAGCTGGTCTTAGAATAGAAAACTTTATAAGCTTACCTATCATGAACCTTGGTTCTGCTGTTTCCACTTTTGTTGCTCAAAATATAGGTGCTGGAGAAAATGAAAGGGTTAGAAAAGGAATTCGTGAATCTATAAAAATGGCTTTAATTCTAGCAATTGTTGTCGTTGCCTTAATCTTATTATTTAGAGAAAACTTAATTTCTCTATTTAATACAGACAAAGATGTCATTAAAATTGGTTCTTCTTACTTATTTATAATAGGACCTTTTTTCTTATTTATTGGTACTTCCTTTGTACTTTCAAGTGCAATGAAAGGTGCTGGTGATTCTATGTTTGCTTTGATGAGTTCAGTCGTATCTTTATGGCTTGGAAGAATTCCTGCTTCTTATTTATTTTCTAGATTATTTGGAACAGATGGAATTTGGATGGGTATACCTTTTGGTTGGACTTTAGGTCTTATTGTTACAGTCATCTATTATAAAAAAGGTTATTGGAAAACTAAAGCTATTGTAAATCATAGAATTAATGAATAATCTTTTAATAAAATGTATTCACCTTCATTATGATATAATAAATTATGGAGGTGGATACAAAAAATGGATATTATTCTTAAACCAAAACAATTTTGCATGACTATTATGGTTACTATAATTCTTTACTTCTTTCTAAATTATAGTTTCAATATAAAATTTTCTATATGCTTATCGTTTTTAACTATCTTAATATGGGCTGTAGACTCTGTTGAAAAAACTGTAGTTGCACTAGTCTTTGTAATATTAGCTTTTATTTTTAATATTGCACCTTTGAAAGTCATTTTACAATTTTTATTTACAGAAAATTTTTATATAATAATCCTTGCTTACATAATTACTAATGCAGTTGCAAATACAGGTGTTGCAAAAATTATTTCTGAAAAATTAATTTTAAATACTGTAGATACCCCTAAAAAAATGATTTTTTTATCATATATTTTAGGTGTATTATTAATATTTTTCATACCACAGCCATTTCCAAGAGTCATTCTTGTGTCAGCTTTTTATAAAGAATTTTTTAAAGAACAACACTTAGCTGATGATTCAAAATCTATACTTCTCTTTAGTATATTTACAGCATCTACATTTACATCAATGTTTTTTGTAAATGGAGATACTCTTTTAAACTATGTAGTCCTAGAACTTGGAAATTGTAATATAAACTGGGGGCAGTGGGCTTTTTATATGTCTGTTCCAACTATAATTACTTGTTTTATAACTTATTTTTTATTTATAATTGTTTTTAAAAAAGAATTATCTTTAATAAAATTTACTTCTTATGATAATCTTAATTCTAATAAATTTCAATTTTCATATTCTAATCTAAAAAAAGAATTTTGTTTATTAAGTGATGAACAAAAACATGTATTTTTATGTTTAGGAATAATGTTTTTTATGTTCTTAACTCAATTTATTCATAATTTAAATACACTAATTATAATGTCTATTTGTGTACTTCTTTTGTTGTTAAAAGGAATAATTGGTTTCAATACTTTAAAAGAAATAAATTGGAAAGTTCTCATTTTTTTTGTAGCAGCGTTTTCAATTGGAGGAGTACTAAAGTATTCTGGAGTTGTTGATATAATGGGAAACTATTTAATAAAATTAATTCCAAACTCTTCAAAAACTATTTCAATATTATTTTTAATAACCCTGACAATAATACTGAATATATGCCTTGGAAGTGCTGTCACTACATCCTCCGTGGTGATACCATTACTTGGAAGTTTACATATATTGAAAGAAAATAGTATTGTTCTTTGCCTTTTTGTTTATATTGTAGTAAGTATACAATACATATTGCCTTTTCATCATGCAACAATAATGGTTGGACATGGTGAGAATCTATATAATAGTAAGGTTATTTTTAAGTATGGTTTGACTTTAATTCCTTTAACCTATTTTATAATAATCTGTATAACCTTCCCTTGGTGGAGATTTATAGGTCTAGAAGTTTAACAAAGATGAAAATATGAATTTTCTTTTTAATAATTTAGAACATTATTATCTTAAGTTAATTCATATTTTCATCTTTTTTATAAAAATCTATTTATAAAATTGCATAAAAACTAATTTTTTATTCTAAAATTAAATGTTATTTGTTTTGCTACCTTTTCCAAAAGTATTTTCCCAATCTTCTATAAACTTATCAACACTCCAATCTGTCAATGGATGATTCATCATGGATTTACAAATATCATATGGCACTGTAACACTGTGTACTCCACACTTCATTAATTCTATAACCTGTTGTGCATTTTTAAAACTAGCAGCAAGTACCTTTGTATCCATATTATAAGTATCTATTATTTTTATAAGCTCTGAAACCACAGATACACCATCCCCAGATATATTATCAAGTCTGTTTACATAAGGTGCAACATAATTTGCTCCAGCTTTTGCAGCTAAAAATCCCTGATGAGCAGTAAATATTGCAGTGGCAGTTATTTTTATTCCTTTTTTATGAAGGTCTTTTATAGCTCTTAAACCATCTTGTGTTACAGGTATTTTCACATATATGTTTTCTCTCAAACTACTTATATATAATGCTTCATCTAATATATCTTCATACTTTGTACTTAATACTTGAGCATGTATAGGCATATCTTCACCTATAATTTCACCAATCTCACTTATAAGTTGCTTAAAATTCTTTTTTTCCTTTGAAATAATACTTGGATTTGTTGTTACACCATCAACTGGTAAATAAGTACTTAGCTCTTTAATTTCCTCTATGTTACCTGTATCTAAGATTAGTTGCATTAAAATATCCCCCTTTAAACTTTATTTTTTTATTTTATTTATTCTTATTATATATTGGTTTGGTATTATTTTCAACTTTTTTATTATTGTTTTTTATGTTTTTTTATTGTTTGATTTTGTTGTATATTTTTATAATTTCTTTATTTATTAAGTTTTAAATAAACTATTAAGAATAATATACTTTTTATATTAAATTAATGTTGTATTCCATATTAAAATAGTTGATATTTTATCTTTTATCTTATAATATTTACTATAATACTATATTCAGGAAAAGAGGTAAAAGATGTTTGCGGAAGAAAGGATTCAAGCTATATTAAATATCCTAAAAAAAGAAGGAAGAGTTACTGTAAAAGAACTCAGTTCAAAATTTAATGTTACTGAAGATTGTATAAGAAAAGATTTAAAAAATATAGAAAAAATTTCTTCAATACGAAGAATTTATGGTGGAGCTGTACTAGTCAGAGAAACCCTTGAAAACCAAGATACAAAAGATAGAAAAGAAATTAATATACCAACAAAAAAAATAATAGCAGAAAAAGCATTTAATCTAATTTCAGATAGAGAAACTATATTTTTAGATATATCTACAATCAATATATTGTTGGCTAAACTGTTAGCTGAAAGCAATAAGAAAGTAACATTAGTCACAAATATGCTAGATATACTAAATGTAGTTACTTCAAAGCCCAATAATTTAAATGTAATTTCTACTGGTGGTTTATTAAATCTTAGCTTAGATGGATTTGTTGGTACTCCGACAATAGACTTTATATCAAGATATAAATTTGATAAAACTTTTATGGGCAGTTGTGGTATAGATGTATTTAATTCTTCTCTTACAACATTTGAAATTGAAGATGGACTTACAAAAAAAGCTATAATAAATTCAAGTAAAAAAGTATTTATAGTTATGGAAGATAAAAAATTTAAATTTGATGGAAACTTTAAATTTGCTCATTTAGAAGACATTAGTTCTATAATTACAGAAAAATCACCTACTCCTGACATAGTAAATACTTTATCAGAATTTAATGTGAATGTTTTATAAACTTAATGATATATTTTTCAAATAGATTAAAGAGATAAACCATTATTTTGTAAATATCCTTAAAAGCCTTAATTCTATATGATTACAGCAATAATCAAATTTAATATTTAAAATTTTAAAATTGATATGATTTAAATACAACATACTTGAAATAGACTTTCTAAATATAATACAGTTATTTTTAGAAAGCCTATTTCTTCTGTAAAACCTTTTATAGTATTTCTTATCTAAGAACTATTATTGACAATAGTACCTAAATCTATAGACAAAACTTTATTTCATTTCATCTTTCATTTGCTTTTCTAAATCTTTTGCAAATTTCTTTTGCTCATATCTTTCCATCATTTCATCTTTCTTCATTTCTAGGTTTACCATAGCACCTTGAGCGTCATCTTTTAAGTCTTCAGCAGTATTTTTCATTACATAAGCTGTCTTTTTAGCACCTTCTTTTAAATCTTCTTTCATGTTTTTCATATCTCTTTTAAGTCTATCCATCAAAACTACCTCCTCTGTAAATATAATACTTCCTACAGTTATTTTTCCCAAAATGTATATATTTATTTGCTCTATCAAGTATAATTTTTAAGTTATTAAATGTAATTTAAGACTATCTGAATATATAACTTTTAATAAAGATTACCTATTTTTCGTTTTAAAATAAAAATAACATCAAGCATATATACTCTATGCTCGATGTTATTTCTTAAATTCATTGCATTTAATTGTTGGGAATTACTATAATGATGATTTAATTGGAGGATATTAGGTTATATCATCATTATAGCTTGGTGTTATTTTATGGTTTAAAATTTTTTATTTCTATTTACATAATACATTTTTAGTATGAATTTTTTATGATTTTACAATGAACTATTATTGAAACTTCTACTTTTTAATGTAGAAAATACTATATATGTAAAGATATTGTATTGCAGATCAGTATTTAATTTACGAAATTATCCAATATAAACTGATAGAAGAATAATCTTCTGTTGGCTTATTTTTAAATTATTACCATCCCTTTTTTCTTGCTGTTTTTTTCTTTTTAGTAATCGTTAATACACTAGTTTCTTTCTTTTTGCCAGCAAGGATAATTCCAGAAATCAATAAAATGAACAGCCGTACAATTAAAGCAGGAAAAATACGATAAGTATATCCATACTCCGCACTACAATTAGAATCCATTAAAATCATACTTGCTTTAATCGGATAATAATTTAATAATGTTCCTTCAAAAGTTCCAAAATATCCATATACAAAAGCAAGTGCAACACCACCCAAAAAGTTATTTACTGAACAACAGAAAAGTAAGATAATGGGTAAAACAGCAATGTATACAAAAATGTTTGCTCCGATAATATGAATAAACATATTAATGATATTGCCAAAACCTACTCATGGAAATCCAGCAATTATATTGATTACTAACGCTATAACACATCCTATAAAACTGAAATAAATTGTTAAGAGTAGTAGTATAAGTAATTTGCTGGAAAGTAGTTGTTTGTAAGGAATAGGAATTGTTAATAGGCTTTTTATGGTATCGTCTGTATATTCCCGTGTTATGATATATCCAGCAATCAATGTAATAATAATCGGGAAAAAAAGGGTACAATTACTAGTCATAACCTGTTGCATGAAATATTCAAATGTCCATGATTGTCCACCACTAGCTGTTGAATAAAATAATGACAGTAGTGGAGAAAGTGTTGTCATAATAATTCCAGCCTTTATTACAGAATATCGTTTTAATTTCAAAAATTCAACTTTTACTATATTTTCCATATATATTACCTCGTCCATTTTTTGTAGAATCGAACTATCAGCCATAAGGAGATAGTAACAGTAATCACCATGAGTAAAACTGTATGGCTAGTGGTTGGTACAATATCGTATGCTTCTGGTAAAAGATTATCTTTTTGCAGATTATTCATCATGGAACCGCTCGCCCAGTTCATAACACATATAACTGGAAAGAAATTTAAAAAAGTGATTTTAGAAGCACTTATGGAGGTTCCCACAGTCCCCAATATTCCCCAGTTGAAAATAGAATAGAAAAATGCAAGCAAGATGGACAATAAAAATGTTTTGTTAAAATAAATAATCAGAAAAACAATCGGTAAAGAAGCCGCTACAATAAGCACAGCAAAAACTAAACTCATCATTAACTTATAGGACATACCATAAACCATTCCTGCATGAAACAAACTGGAAAACAATGCAACTGATAAGGTATTTATTAGGCAAAAAGCAATTCCAAAAATAAATAACATATAGATTTTTGCCATGATAAGTTGCGTATTTGCAATAGGTATTGTCCTGATATTTTTTGAAGTATTACAGTCTCTTTCTATAAAGAAAAGAATAGCTGCAATAATACCAATTAAACAAGGCAGTAAAAAAACCAATCCATAACCTAACATCATTGTATAGACATAATCAAATCTTGTTTGAAGATAATGTTCTGTCATATCTGTGTTTGTTCTGGATTTTGCCATATATGTTAAAATTAAGGGAAAGAATAATGATAATGACAAAAGTGCGTATAATAACTTTTTGCGTTTTAACTTCCAAAATTCACATTTTATAAGTTTAAGCAATTACCTCACCTCTGGTTACTCGTTTGAAGTAGTCTTCAAGGGTCTCTTCGCAAGTATGTGCTTCAAAAACCTCTAATCCATTCTCTACAAACGAAGTTACAATTTTTCCAACAGATAAATCAAGATTATGCAGTCTTAAATTGTGGTCATCTTGAATTGTAAAGTGCTGCTCATGGAATATGTGTTCCAAAACTCTTCCTGCTTGTGCTGTATCAGAAATCGTAAAATGAATATGTTTGTTGCTTTTCTGTTCCAGTTCAGATAGACTTTCTTCTTCCAATAATACTCCGTGGTCGATAATTCCTATATCATCAGCCAGCAGAGCTATCTCTGATAAAATGTGACTGGAGATTAAAATGGTCTTTCCTCTTTTTTTACATAGGTCATGGATAAATGAGCGTATTTCTGCAATTCCAATAGGGTCAAGACCGTTAATTGGTTCATCCAAAATCAATAATTCTGGCTCGTGCATAATAGCAAGGGCAATCGCTAGTCTTTGTTTCATTCCCAGAGAATATTGAGAAAACAGCTTTTTGTCTTTATAGGGAAGACCTACTAAATCCAAAGCATTTTTGATAGCGTTCCGGTTTTGAATTCCACGTAAAGTAGCAAAAATACACAGATTTTCCGTAGCAGTCAGATTCGGATAAAAACCAGGCGATTCAATCAGACTTCCTATGCGTGGCAGCAATTTTTTTTCATTGTCTTTTAAGCATTTTCCAAAAATCTTCACTTCACCAGAAGTAGGCTGTGTTAATCCAAGCAACATTTTCATTGTGGTAGTTTTTCCTGCTCCGTTTCTACCAAGCAGACCGTAAATTCTCCCTTTCTGTACATGGATGTTCAGGTCAGCAACACTTTTTTGCGAACCATACTGTTTTGTAAGATTTTTCGTTTCAATTATGTATTTGTTCATATACATTCCCCCTATTCTGATTCCCATTATAACACTCTAATCTTACATTAATCTTGCTAGAACCTTGCATTAACCTTGCAATTTATCCAAAAAATCCCTCTCAAATTTCTTCTTCAGCAGGGAATAACTCATATTCAGTTCCAGTCTGCCTGTATAAATGCTCAATGAGATAACCAAAATCTACCTTATCCAGCGCTAGATTTTGCCCATCCTCTAAGTAAGATGCCTTGTATCTTCGGTATCTAAAAATGACTGTAACACGGCTCTAAAACCCATTTAATCAAAAGCCATCAATGAAGCCCATTCAATGATGTTCTTTACTTCCTGCTGACTTTTCAAGGATAAGCAAAATCCAATAGAAAAAGGACGCAGATTTCAAAAATGCGTCCTTTTTCTATCATAATATTCAGTTTTATATAATCACACTGTCTGCCTGCTGTCTGCAAAGCCTTGATTTTGCTAATTTTCTACTACCATCCTTATCAAAACTCGTAAATACAGGCTATGCTGACATTTTCCAACTTATGAAAAGATACTCTATATATGTTTTAAAGCTAATTTTTAAATTCAACCGTAAATACTACAGAGTTTTCCTTATTTTTTATACTGTATTCAAACCCATGAGTTTTAAAAATTTGACTGACTATATAAAGACCAAGACCACTTCCTCCAGTTTTTCTTGAACGAGATTTTTCTATTCTATAAAATGGATTAAATATCTCTTCTAAGTAACGTTTCTCTATAGTTACACCAGTATTTTCAATTTCTAAAATAACTCTTTGATTAGAAGTTTTTTTGTTTATTCGATTGTTTTTATCATAAAGTCTAATTATAAGGTCTGAGCCTTCAGGAGAATATTTTATAGCATTATTTATTATATTATTAATTGCTTTAGTTATTCTCTCTTGGTCTGCCTTAATTTCTAGGTTTTCTTCTATTTTTAGAATAGTTTTCATATGTTTTTCTTCTATTAAAAATACTTGTCTTTTTACCAGTCTATTTAAAAGTTCACTTATATTTATTGATACTAATTTTAAATCTTTTTCTAGTATTTCTGATTTTGAAACCTCTATCATCTCATTTACTAAATCTTTTAGCTCTTGTGTACATTCATATGATTTTTTCAAGTAAGTATCCCTATCTTTATACTTACCTACACTATAAATCATTCCTTCAATTTGACCACTTATTATGGTTATTGGAGTTTTTAATTCATGTGATATCGTTGCAACAAAATCCTTTCTTCTATATTCCTGTTCTCTTTCACTCTCTATTATATTTATAAGAGGCTTTGTTATTACGATTGAATATATATATGCTCCAATAATTGCTATTAATATCGCTATTGATATAATGTATGGCATTAACTTTCTTATGACTTCATTTGCTTCGTCAATTGGCTGTAATGGCATAACAAGTTCTAAACTATATGGCCCGTCTTTTGAGTCTTTTGTATATATAGGTATAGATGTTCTATACTCATCTTCAATACTATTAATCATATACTTACTATATCTTAAAATAACTACTTCATTTTTACCATATACAATTTTTCCTTGGTTGTCTTTTAGTAAAATAGCAAGGTTTTGGTCTTTAGCCATATAATAGAGTCTTTCTTCTAAAGTATATGTATCAAAGTGAATTGAACTATCTACTAGAGATTTTAAGCTTTCTTGAAGAGACTCAATTTTATACTCATGATAATATGATGGCAATAAAAAATATAAAATTAGGTATATTATTAAAGCTAATGCTATTAATAATGATGTTGTTATGGAAAATAATTTATACTTTATACTTAATTTTTCCCACTTATCAAATATCCTTCTCAAGTGTATATCCTATTCCTTTTACAGTTTTAATATATGGTAATGATATTTTTTTTCTTATATTTTTTATATGTGCATCAACAATTCTAGTATCTCCATAATAATCATAACCCCATATACTATCTAAAAGACCTTCCCTAGTTATAACCTGTGGATATTTTTCTATCAAAGCTTTCAATATATTAAATTCTTTTAATGTAAGTTCTATAGGCTCTCCATCTATTTCAGCAATATATGTGTTTAAATCTAACTTTAATTTTTCAAAAACTATAAACTTATCATTTATCGTTTTGTTGCTTCTTCTCAAGATAGCTTCTACTCTTTTAATGAGAAGATTAAATGAAAATGGTTTTGTTATATAATCATCGCATTCTAAGTCAAATCCCTTAAGTTGATCTCCTTCATCGTTTAAAGCAGTCAAAAATATAATTGGAACACTTGATGATTTTCTTATCATTTTACAAACTCCATAACCATCTAAGTTTGGCATCATTATATCTAATATTACCAAGTCATAACTTCCTTGCTTAAATTTTTGTATACCTTCTAATCCATCATTTGCTGACTCAACCTGATAGCCTTCTGCACTTAAAAACTCTGATATTAATTCTTGTATGTTTGAATCGTCTTCGATTACAAGTATTGACGAGTTCATCCTATCAATCCTTTCTATTTTAAAATTTCTTATATTACTTATATTTTATCTCATTGTTGTGAATTTTACATGAAAAAAGAACTATCTTAATTTGTAAATTAATCCTTTTAATTAAAGATAGCTCTTTTAAATACATTTTTACTTAATTTATTATTCTAATTTTTTTTATATGCTTTGAAATTTTTAAGTCTAAGCGCATTTGAAACTACCGAAACTGAACTTAAACTCATGGCTGCTGCTGCAATCATTGGATTTAAAAGAGGTCCTCCAAATATATACAATAATCCTGCTGCTACAGGTATACCAATTGTATTATATCCAAATGCCCAAAATAAGTTTTGCTTTATGTTTTTTATAGTTTCATTACTAAGTTTAATCGCAGTTGGAACATCCATTAAATCACTCTTCATAAGCACTATATCTGCAGACTCAATTGCTACATCTGTTCCACTTCCTATTGCTATTCCTATATCAGCTTTTGCAAGAGCTGGTGCATCATTTATTCCATCTCCTACCATTGCAACAAACTTACCTTGATTTTGTAATTTTTCAACTTCTTTTGATTTATCTTCTGGTAAAACCTCTGCTAATACCATATCTATACCTACTTGACTTGCTATAGCATTTGCAGTCTTAACATTATCTCCAGTTACCATTGCAACTTTTATTCCCATATCATGAAGAATATCTATTGCTTTTTTACTACTTTCTTTAACCACATCTGCAACTGCAATTATTCCTGATAAATTTCCATCTACAGCAATATACATAGGTGTCTTACCTTGACTTGCTAGTATATTAGATTTTTCCTCTAAATCTTTAAGGTTAATATTATTGTCGTTCATAAGCTTTCTATTTCCAAGTAATATATTTTCATTATTTATAGCAACTTGTATACCAGCACCTGGTATAGCTTTAAAGTTATCAACTTTTTCAATCTGTATATTTTTCTCTTCTCCATATCTAACTATTGCTTCTCCTAGAGGATGTTCTGAACCTTTCTCTGCACTTGAAGCAATCTTAATTAGGTATTCTTCTTTCACATTATTTAATACAATATCTGTTACTTTTGGTTTTCCTTCTGTTATTGTACCTGTTTTATCAAATATTACTGTATTTACTTTGTGAGCAGATTCTAGTGCTTCCCCACCTTTTATCAGTATTCCATTTTCTGCACCTTTTCCAGTTCCAACCATTATAGCAGTTGGTGTAGCCAATCCTAATGCACAAGGGCAAGCAATTACAAGTATTGATATGAATATAGTAAGTACAAATACTATATCTTTTCCACCCACTAAAAACCACAATAATGATGATACTATAGCTATTGCAATTACTATTGGTACAAAATATCCAGAAACAGTATCAGCAAGTTTAGCAATGGGTGCTTTTGTACCCTGTGCATCTTCAACTAATTTTATTATTTGAGCAAGAGCTGTATCTCCACCAATTTTTTCAGCTTTAAATTTAATAACACCATTTTTATTTATACTAGCTCCTGTAACTTTACTTCCAATATTTTTTTCTACTGGTATACTTTCACCTGTAAGCATAGATTCATCAACTGATGTATATCCCTCTATTACAACTCCATCTACTGGTATTTTAGTCCCTGGTTTTACTAGTATTATATCTCCTATTCCAACTTCTTCTATAGGAGTCTCTATTTCTTTACCATCAACTATTACTATTGCAGTTTTAGGTTGTAGCCCCATAAGTTTTTTAATTGCTTCTGATGTTTTTCCTTTTGATTTTGATTCTAAATATTTACCAAGTAATATAAGTGCTATTATTATTCCTGCACTTTCATAATACAACTGATGATGGTGCATACCCTGAATTTGTCCATTTGCTATTTGTACTGTTGTATATAGACTATATAAAAATGCTGCCAAGGTACCAATTGCAACCAAAGAATCCATATTAGGACTTAAAGAAAAAAGTGCTTTAAACCCATTTATATAAAATTTATATCCAGCTATCATAACTGGGATTACTAAAATCAATTGAACTAATGCATAATTTAAAGTATTTGTCATAGGATTTAGAATTTCTGGTAAAGGCCATGGTCCTATAGGTTTTATTATCATAGGACCCATTGCTATATAAAACAAAGGTACTGCAAATACTATTGCAACTATGAATTTAATAAATAAAGTATTCATTTCTTTTTCTTTTCTTAATTTATCTTCATCTACATCAACTTTATTTTTTACTTCTTCTATTGGTTTATAACCAGCTTTTTCTATAGCTGCTTTTATCTGAGATAATTTTACTTTTGATGGATTATAGTCTATATTAGCTTTATCAGTTGCAATATTTACACTAATACTTTCTACTCCATCCAATTTTTTTACTACTCTCTCTACAGCTTTTGCACAGGCTGCACATGTCATTCCATCAATTTTCATATCAATTTTTTTATTACTTTCTTCCTTTATAATTCCATATCCAGCTTTTTCTACAACCTGCTTTATGTCATCAAAGCTAACTTTAGAATTGTCATATTCTATCTTAAGTTTTTCAGTAGCTATGTTTACGCTTTGGTCATATACTCCATCTAATTTCTTAGTTACTCTTTCTACTGCCTTTGCACAAGCTGCACATGTCATACCTGTTATTTTATAATTTTCTACTATTTTATTTGAACTCATAATAAACTCTTCCTCTCTTTCAATATATTTTCAATTAATTTGTATATTTTATTTTGATATGTAATATTGATAAATTCTTTATTTGGAAATCTATAGTATTTATTATACCCCCTATAGGTATATTTAATCAATATTTTTTTAATAAATAAATTTAATTTAGTTATATTTATTTGTATTTAATAAAAAAGTATACTCATAATTAAATATGTACATAAAAAGAGAGCAAATAAATTGCTAAATACTTACTCAATTTATATGCTCTCTTTTATATAATTTATTTTCTACTGTAGTTTTTTCTTACATGTATAGTTTATTTCTTACATGCTTCAAAAAATTCTTCCTCTGTTTCTCTTATTTCAAGCTCATTATCTATTATTCCTACAGCTTCTTTTTTAAATGCTCTACATTGACCTATACAACCAGTCTTCACATTTTCTTCTCCAACTAAAGTTTTTAGCTTATTTACATCCACATTTGAACAGTTTGGGCATACTCTTATCATATTTAAGTTCCTCCTAATTAATGTCTAATTAATACAGTTATACCCAAATATAAGCTTTGTAATTTTTTTTTTACAATAAATTATTTCCATGCATTCCATTTTATAGTAATTCTATTATTACATGTATGGGGGTATTTGCTGTTTTCTTACTATCTCCAACTCTTTAACTTCTATAAACTTAACTACATTTACTTTGTAGTTTTCTTTAGATTTTATATATAAAACATCTTCTTCTATTTTTTTACCCTCAATAAACTTTTTAGAACATCTTAAAAGTTCTTCAAAATTATCTACTTCCTCTTTTATGAAAGTATCACTTTCACTTGTAAAATATTTAATGATTATTTTAGTTACTTCCAATATATATCATCCTCTACTTTTAAATTAGTATGTTCATTTATAAATTTATTATTTGTCTAAAAATTTTTTTTAAACAAAATAAATTTATATATTTGAAATCAACATTTTTACCTAATTTAAATTATATTAATGCATTTTAATCTATTTTTCCTTGTACCTAACAATATATTGTGATATAATTAATAAGTTATTTTAATCGAAGGGAGCAACAAAAATGTCACAAAAACATAAAATTATAAATATCGCAGTTATTGCCCACGTTGATGCAGGAAAATCAACACTAGTTGATGCTTTCCTTTCTCAAAGTGGTGTTTTTAGAGAAAATGAAGTAGTTAAAGACTGCGTTATGGACAGTAACGACCTTGAGAAAGAAAGAGGCATAACTATATATTCAAAAAACTGTGCAATAAACTATCAAGACTATAAAATAAATATAGTTGATACACCAGGACATAGCGACTTTTCTTCTGAAGTTGAACGTGTTATGAAAACTGTTGACACAGTTATTTTACTAGTTGATGCAAGCGAAGGCCCAATGCCTCAAACTAGATTTGTTTTACAAAAATCTTTAGAGTTCGGTTTAAAACCAATACTATTTATCAATAAAATTGATAAAAAAGACCAACGAGCGGAAGAAGTAGTTAATGAAGTTTTCGATTTATTTGTAGACTTAAATGCAACAGACGAACAATGTGAGTTCCCTATAATATATGGAATAGCTAAACAAGGTATAGCTAAACTTGAAATGGATGATGACAGTGAAGACCTATCTCCACTATTTAAAACTATTGTAAATCATGTTGAAGCTTATCCTGATTACGACAATGAATCTCTACAATTCCAAATATCAGCTCTTGCATATGATGATTATGTAGGTAGACTTGGTATAGGTAGAATCTATAAAGGAACACTTAAAAGCAATGAACAAGTTGCTATTTGTAGAGAAGGTTCTGTTGTATCTAGAGGAAAAGTATCAAGACTTTCTGTATATGAAGGTTTAAAACAAGTTGAAGTGAATGAAGCTACTAGTGGAGAAATAGTTGTTATATCTGGTATTCCTGATATATCTATAGGAGAAACTCTATGTGATTTAGATAATCCACTTCCTATGGAAATGATAAAAATAGAAGAGCCTACTCTTTCTATGAACTTCTTAGTAAATGATTCTCCATTTGTTGGAAAAAGTGGTAAATTCGTTACAACTAGACATTTAAAAGACAGACTTGAAAAAGAACTTGAAGTAAATGTAGGACTTAAAGTTGAACCTCTTGATACTACTGATGGATATAAAGTTTCTGGACGTGGAGAACTTCATTTATCTATACTTCTTGAAAATATGAGACGTGAAGGTTATGAAGTTGGTGTTTCTAAGCCTGAAGTTTTAATGCATAAAGAAGATGGAAAGTTAATGGAACCAGTAGAAAGAGTTATTGTAAACTGTCCAGAAGTTTATTCAGGTACTATTATAAATGAATTGAACATGAGAAAAGGTATGATGGAGTCTATGTCAATAGAAGGAGACTATGTAAAAATAGAATTCTTAGCTCCTACTCGTGGTCTTTTAGGATATAGAAGTGAGTTTATAAATGCTACTCGTGGAGAAGGTACTCTAGTTCGTTCATTTGAAAAATTTGAAGAATTTAAGGGTGAAATACCTTCAAGAGGAAATGGTGTCTTAATAGCACAAGGGCCTGGTGTTACTATGGGATATTCTCTTAATGCTTTAAGTGATAGAGCTACGATGTTTGTAGACCCTGGTGTAGAAGTTTATGAAGGCATGATAATTGGTATGAATTCTAGAAAAGATGACATGGTAGTTAATCCTTGTAAAAACAAGAAAATGAGTAACGTACGTGCTTCTGGTTCAGATGATGCTATAAAATTATCACCTCCTAGAATATTCACTCTTGAGGAAGCATTAGAATTTATAGAAGATGATGAATTAGTTGAAATCACACCAGATTCTATAAGACTTAGAAAAAGATTATTAAATGAACATGATAGATTAAGATATAATAAGTCTAGACAAGGTAAATAAATTCTAATATCTATTTACTAAATAGCCATATAATACTTAAAGATATATTTTCTTTATAGTGTTATATGGCTATTTTTATTTAAGAGTTATATTTATTCAACATTTATATAATTAGCTGCTTGAACAGCTGCGATAGCACCATCTGAAGCTGCTGTTATTATTTGACGTAAAAACTTCGTTCTATTATCTCCTGCTACATATACACCTTCAACTGATGTTGTGCAAGACTCATCTGAAACTATATACCCACCTTCATCTAACTCAAGTACATTTTCAAACATTTTATTGTTAGGTTTAAGTCCTATAGCAATGAAAATACCACTTACATCTATAGTTCTTTTCTCCTCAGTTTTTAAGTCTTTTACTTCTATTCTTGATACTGTCTTTTCACCTTCTATTTTTTCTACACCATGACTATAAAGTATCTCAATATTTTTTCTTGCCTTTACTGACTTTTCTAATACTTCTTCACCTCTAAAATCATCTCTTCTGTGAATTAAGTACACTTTTGTACAATTATTAGCTAAAAATAAAGCATCTTCTAATGCAGTATTTCCTCCACCAACTATTGCAACTTCTTTATTCTTAAAAAAGGCTCCATCACATGTTGCACAATAAGATACTCCTCTACCTGTAAACTCTTTTTCTCCAACACATCCTAATTTACGTCTTTCGACTCCATTTGCAAGGATAACAGCCTTTGCTTTATGTTCTCCTGATGCTGTTTTAACAATTTTTACTTTACCTTCTAAACTTATCCTTTCTACTTCATCAAACTGAATATCAACACCCTGATCGACTGCTTGATTATATATGTTAGTAGAAAACTCTATACCAGAAATTTTTTGAACTGCTGGATAATTTTCTACCTCAGATGTACTTGCAACTTGACCTCCATAAATACTTTTTTCAAAGACTGTTACACTTAAACCAGCTCTCATAGCATAAATTGCTGAAGTTAAACCTGCTGGTCCAGCACCAATTACAATAATATCTACCATGACAATTTACCTCTCTTTATATTATTATTTCTTATATATTATTCTCATTATTCTTATACTTTACTATTATTATCCATATATACTATAAACAAAACATTATTTTTGTTAGTTTATAGAAAGGATTAATTTAAAAACTGATAGCTATAAATAAAGTATTATTTTTTACATTTTAACTTTATTTATTTATATGTTAACTTTATTTAATAAATATATAAAAAAACTGTAAATAAAAAGTAATTTTTACTTACAGTTCTACTTATTTATATAATTTAAAACCTTATTGGTTATCATTTACAGTGTCTTCTAATATATTGCTTTCTGATATATATGATAGAATTGAAAGTCCATACATAACCAAAACTAATGCTGCTGTTATAAGTACTATTCCCATATTTAATACCTCCTTTTGTTTACAGTATACTCTTATTATGTGAAATACTTGTGAATTTAATTTGAACATATTTGTAATTTTACAATAGTATTTTTTTCAAATTAAGAATTATATACTTTTATTAATTCAAGTACAATTAATCGTTTAAATATTAACGCTATTTATCTATATTTATATGATATACCATATAATTACATTTTTCAAATTAAAGTTTTGTAAACTTTTTTTGTAATATGGTGTAGCATAAAATTTTAATATTACAGATATGTAACTCTTATCTTCTAATTAATTTTTATTAAAATCCACTTCATTTCTATGAAAATTCAAGTTTTTATAGATTTAAAAAGGTTAAAAAAATATTCTGTATATAAGTCAATTTGATTACAGTTTTTTTACATTTCAAAAAATATTTTTTCCAAATTTTTATATTAATACTTGACTTTGTCTGTTTTATATTCTAGAATAATTAATAATATTAAGAATATTGAAAGGCTTTGATTAGGAAGAGTAAATCTGAATCGGTTACCAGAGAAGGAAACTATTAGCTGAAAAGTTTCTTTAACTAGAAAGATTGAAAACTACCTATGAGCTTCTATCTGAAGTTATCTTATGATTTTAGTAAGAATAGACGTTTTACTACTTACGTTAAAGTATCAAGTGGATTTTTTAAAATCAATTTGGGTGGAACCGCGGGAAACAGATTCTCGTCCCTTTTTTAGGGATGAGGGTCTTTTTTTATTACCTAAATTCAGTTTTTAAAATATTCTGTATCTAGTTTAATTAGCTAATTAAAAATTTAAAATATATGGAGGATTATAGAAATGTATTATTCAAGTACAAGAGGCACCAAAGAAAAAGTAACTGCATCACAAGCAATAATAAAAGGAATTTCAAACGATGGTGGTCTTTATGTTCCAAGTGAATTTCCAAATGTAAAAAATGAACTTATAGATTTAGTAAATTTAACGTATTCCCAAATAGCATTTTTTGTACTTAGTAAATTTTTATGCGATTTTACTGAATCTGAGATTAAAGATTGTATAACAAATGCATATGACGAAAAATTTGATTGCACTAGTATAGCTCCATTAAATAAAGTAAATGATGCTTATTTCTTAGAATTATATCATGGTCCAACTTTAGCATTTAAGGATATGGCACTTACTATAATGCCTCACCTTCTTAAAACATCTATTAAAAAAGATAATTTAGAAAAAGATGTTGTAATTCTTACTGCTACATCTGGAGATACAGGAAAAGCAGCACTTGAAGGTTTTAAAGATATAGACAAGATAAAAATAATTGTATTCTTTCCAGAAGATGGTGTAAGTGCAGTGCAAAAACTTCAGATGAAGACTCAAACTGGAAAAAATACATATGTAGTTGGTATAAAAGGAAATTTTGACGATGCACAATCTGGTGTAAAGAAAATTTTCTCTAATAAGGAATTTAATGAAAAACTATTAGATAGTAATTATATCTTATCTTCTGCTAATTCAATTAACATAGGAAGACTTCTTCCTCAAGTTGCATACTATTTTTATTCATATATGAAATTGGTAGATAGTGATGAAATAAAGTTAAATGACAAAATAAATTTTGTAGTCCCAACTGGTAACTTTGGTAATATTTTAGCTGGATATTATGCTAAACAAATGGGACTTCCAATAAATAAATTGATATGTGCATCAAATGACAACAATGTACTTTATGACTTCTTTAAAACTGGTATATATGATAAAAATAGAGCATTGAAATTGACTTCTTCACCTTCTATGGATATATTAATTTCAAGTAATTTAGAAAGATTATTATTTGAAATATCAAATAGAAATACTGAAACTGTAAGCAGACTTCTATCTAATCTTAGTGAAGATGGAGTTTATAAAATAAATGAAGATATGAAAAAGAATCTGGCTTCATTCTATGGTGAATATTCTAATGAGGAAGAAGTTAAAAACACGATAAATAATATTTTTAAAAATTACAATTATTTAATCGATACTCATACTGCTGTTGCATATAATTGTTATGAAAAATACAAAAAAGAAACTTCTGATGATACAAAAACTGTTGTTGTAAGTACTGCAAGCCCATTTAAGTTTTCTGAAGATGTTTTAAAATCTATAGACTCCAATTTGGGAAATCTTGATGATTTTGCCATAATAGATAGATTATCAAATATTGCTAAGGTAGATATACCAAAACCTATTAGAAATCTTCAAAATGCAGAAATACTACATAAAGATATTTATGAAAAGGATGAATTAAAAATAGCTATAGAAAAATTCTTAAAGGTATAGGTGATTATTATGTTAGAAATTATAGTTCCTGCAACAAGTGCAAATATAGGTCCAGGATTTGATTGTCTTGGAATTGCTTTAAATATATATAATAAATTTTATGTTGAAGAAATTGAAAGTGGTCTTGAAATAGAAGGTTGCGAAGATGCCTACAAAAATGAAAATAATTTAGTTTATACATCTATGAAATACTTCTTTGATAGAGTTAAGCCAGCTAAAATACCTACTGGTATCAAAATAAAAATCCAAAGTGATGTCCCTATATGTAGAGGTCTTGGTAGTAGTGCCTCTTGTATAGTTGCTGGCGTTATAGCTGCAAATGCTCTATCAAATGCTAATTTAGATAAATGCCAGTTGTTAAATATAGCTTCAGAAATAGAGGGACATCCAGATAATGTTGCTCCTGCTATTTTAGGTAATATGGTTGTTTCTGTTACTGATAATGACAATATACACTACGATATTATAGAAATCCCTAATGAACTCAAATTTTGTGCAATGATACCTAATTTCAAACTGTCAACTGAAAAAGCTAGAGGTGTTTTACCAAAAGAAATACCATATTCTGATGGAGTGTTTAATGTTAGTAGAGTCGCTTTACTTGTGTCTGCACTGTTAAACAAAAACTTTGAGCTTCTTAAAGTAGCTTGTCAAGATAAATTGCATCAAGATTATAGGGGTACTTTAATTGAAAACTACAGTGATATTGTTAAAAAATCTGAACAATTAAATAGTATTGGCGTATTCTTAAGTGGAGCTGGGCCTACTATAATGGCTTTAATAAAAGAAAATGATGATAATTTCGTGTATAATATGAGAGATTATCTATCAAACTTAAAATCTAATTGGGAAATAAAAGAGTTGTGTTGTGATTCTAAAGGAGCAGTTTTAAATATTCTATAATTATTGTCTCACATATAAAATATAACTACTCTTTTATTATAATTTGTAGTATAATAATTAGGACTAGGTAATAATATTAAGTATTATAATCTAGTTCTTTAAACATGTTTACATTGAGGAGGGATTATCATAAAAGAGTTAATAATTGGAGATTTAGTTGCAAAAGTTCCTATAATTCAAGGTGGAATGGGCGTTGGTATATCTAGATCATCACTTGCTGGTGCTGTTGCTAAGCTTGGTGGTGTTGGTGTAGTTTCTGGAGTTCAAATTGGTTATGATGAGGAAGATTTTGAGACTAACACTATAAATGCAAATTTAAGAGCTATAAAAAAACATATTTCCAGAGCAAAAGAAATTTCAAATGGTGGCATTATTGGCATTAATTTCATGGTCGCTATGAAAGAATATGAAACATATGTAAAAGAAGCTGTTAAAGCTGGTGTAGACCTTATAATATCAGGGGCTGGACTTCCTAATAAACTACCATCTTTAGTAAAAGGAAGTAATGTAAAAATAGCACCTATAGTTTCTACTGCAAAAGCTGCTAGTGTAATCTTAAAAATGTGGGATAGAAAAGAGAAAACTACTGCTGACTTAATAGTTGTTGAAGGTCCAAAAGCTGGTGGTCATCTTGGATACTCTAATGAGGAGCTTGATAACATAGATTCTATAGACTATGATAAAGAATTTGTTGAGATATTAAAAGTTGCAAATAATTATGGAGAAAAATTTGGCAAGAACATTCCAGTTGTTGCTGCTGGTGGCATAACTTCTAGTAGTGATGTAAAAAAATATATTGATATGGGAGCAAGTGGTGTACAAGTTGGTACGAGATTTGTTGCTACTTATGAGTGTGATGCACATGAAAACTTTAAAATGGCGTATATAAATGCTACAGAAGAAGATGTACACATAGTTAAAAGCCCTGTAGGTCTTCCTGGACGTGCTATAAGAAATAAATTTATAGAAGATGTTAAAACTAATCGTCCAGAGATAAAAAAATGTTACAACTGTTTGATTCCTTGCAATCCAAAAGAAACACCATACTGTATTTCTCAAGCATTAATTAATGCTGTTAAAGGAGATGTGGAAAATTCACTTTTATTCTGTGGCAATAATGCGTATAAAATTGATAAGTTAAGTTCTGTTGAAGATGTTATCAATGAATTAATTTCTGAATTATAATTTGAAAATTTACAAATTAAATTTTTATTAAGCTAAGGATTTTTAAATATGTTACTAATCAATCTATATTAACATATTTATATCCTTAGCTTATTTATATTCTCATCTTTATTTTTATTAAGATACTATATAAATATAATTTACACCATTATTAATAGTATATTTCAAAATTTCACTTGCTCTTACTTAATTTATTTTCCAATCAATTGTAGAAAATTTCATGTATAAAAACTCAATCACTTATATATCATAATTAAATTTTCTTTGCTTTCTATAATACTGCTTACTGATATAACCCTATCATTGCATATTATTTAATCTTCTTTTACAAGTACATTTGTTATCTCAGCTACATATAGAGTGTGATAATCTTTTTGTGGATACCATCTTCCATCTATCTCTTCATCAATAAAACATTGTGGGTCAATTTTTTGGTAGTGCATTTTTTTACATATAATAGCCAACTTTGCCTCTTTTAAATAAGGTGTACCATTTAAATGTTCTACATTAAATCCTGTTTTAGATATTTTATCCTCTTCTCTGCCAGATACTTTACCACAATAAGAAAGTTCTTCACGAAAATCTTCATCAAAAAAAGTAAGAGAAAATGAATCTGTATTATCTATAAATTCTTTAGTATAACGTTGTGGTCTTATTACTACAAAAGCAACATTTTTTCCCCACATAACTCCAAGTCCACCCCAACTAGCAGTCATTGTATTTACTTTACCTTCTTTTTCAGCTGTTATCAATGTCCAGTCTTTACCTATCAACTTAAATGGATTACTTTTTATTTCTTCTGACATAATCTCTTTAAATTCACTCATACCTCTAATAACCTCTCATTCTTTTATATTGATAATACTTTTATTTTCATCATAAATTATTACTAGAATTTACTTTGAAAAATAAAGTATTTTTTATTAAACATATTATAAAGGAGTAAGGATATAGATACCTATTCATTTTCTAATATATTTAATATTTTCACTCAGAGTATATATATACTTTATCTAAGTTAAATATGACTGTTATGTTTTACATGTAAATTATGACAAAAATATCATTTGACTAAATCAAAACTTGATTTATATACCTGGAAAAGGTATTATATTAAAGAGTGCTTAAAATACTTCTTTTGTATATAGGCATGTATAAAATAATAAATAAGGAGAGTGATGAGCAATGGATACTAGTCCGTTGCGGAGAGAATTTTTTACAATTTCATCACTTAATAATATCTAAATTTAAAACTAATACAGATATTCAGTTATATAAATTAGTTAATTAATAGATACTATTAAATGATGAGATTTATATAAAACTGAATAAAGGATGTGTTGCCATGATAAGATATTACAAAACTATAGATTCAAAATTAGAGAAACTTAGTTTTTTTGAAGATGGCTGTTGGATAAATCTTGTTGAACCTAATCATAGTGAAATCAACGAAATTTCTAATTTATTAAATATAGATGTAGAAAGTATAGAATCTGCACTAGATGAAGAAGAGCGCTCAAGAATAGATGTTGAAGACAATCATACTCTTATACTTATAGATATACCAGTAGACGAAAGTGACTCTAATTCTTCTCATTATACTACAATACCCTTAGGTATTATAATAACTCAAGAAGCTATTATAACAGTTTGTAATGCGCAAACTAAGATTTTAAATGACTTTATAGTTGGTCATATTAAAGATTTTTTTACATTTAAAAAAACTCGCTTTTTGCTTCAAATTCTTCATAAAAATGCAGCTTATTACTTGCATTACTTAAGAAAAATAAATAAAATGACAATCATAATAGAGCAAGAAATTTACAAATCTATGAAAAACAAAGAACTAGTACAACTATTGGAATTAGAAAAGTCTTTGGTATACTTCTCTACCTCTTTAAAGTCCAATGAATTGGTCTTAAACAAGATGGTTAGAACTGCTGGTATAAAGAAATATCCAGATGATGAAGACCTCTTAGAAGATGTTATAGTCGAAAATAGACAGGCTCTTGATATGGCTAAAATATATGGAGATATATTGAGTAGAATTATGGATGCTTTCAGTGCAATTATAAGTAATAATCAAAATAATGTTATGCAATTTTTAACAGTAGTTACACTAATTTTCTCAATACCTACAATAATATCAGGACTCTTTGGTATGAATGTTATCAATATGCCATTTTCTGATAACCCAAATGGATTTTGGATAATTATGCTCATTACTTCTATAATATGCATAATAATTACATTTTTTATGTCAAGAAACAAGCTATTATAAAATATTAATAAGAAAAAGCCATTAGAGTTAATTAATTTACATTTACTCCAATGGCTTTTATTTATTTTAAAAATACTCTTTTTATCAGGTTTTTTAATTATCATATTCTTCATCTATACTCATTTCAGTTTCAAGACCTTCCAACATTGAGTCTAAACTTTCTTTTATGTTCAATATATAAATTGGAACATACTCTTCTTCATCAAGTATTTCTTCCTGTAATTTAAATGGTGGAATTAATATTTCATCAAAGTTTATATTTAGTTTAGGGAAATCTTCTACTATTTCTCCACAGTTATCATATTCTTCATCTGCTAGAGAAATATACATATCTAAACTTTTTTTGTAGTAAAGTCCTGCAAGCATATATTCACACTTCTTACTCCCAAATTTAATACCTTCTTTATAATATTTTTCAGCTTCTGCATCATCATTTAATTTTAAATAAATTTGCCCTAAATTATATATTGATTCAACACAACCTTGTGCTCTAGCCTTCTCATACCAGTATTTGGAATTAACATAATCTTTGTAAAACATATCATAAATAAGTCCTACCATGTGTTGAGCATATATATTATTTTCATTAGCAGGTGTGTCAAGCATCATTTTAGATTCTTCTAGTTTTCCTTCTCTAAAATAAATTCTACCTAAATGTATACGCGCATTCATATGATTTTTACTACTTGCCATCTCAAAATACTTTCTAGCATTTTTTGTATTTCCTAAATTCTCATATATACATCCCAATCTATAGCTAGATTTGGTATCTCCATTTTCAGATGCTTTTTTATACCAACTTATAGCTTCTTCTATGTTATTTAAATCTTCATATATATTCCCTAATTTTATTTGACAAGATACATTATTTGGAATTCTAGAATAATATGAAACTGCTTTTTCTATATCTTGATTTTGATAATATAAGTCTCCAAGATTCTCAAGAGAACTTTTACATCCAACAGCTATAGCATCTTCATAGTACTTTATAGCATTTTCATAATCTTTTTCTTCAAAATATATACCTGCTAGATTGTTTTTAGCTTCTGTTATATCATCTTCTGCTGCCATTTTATAATAAGTCTTTGCTTTTTCTATCTCATTCTCTCTATTATATAAATTTGCAAGTCTATATTTAGAAAGTGTGTGATTTTTTTCTATTGCTTTTTCATAATAATAAATTGCGTCTCCTAATTCTTCTTTTCTATCATATACATATGCAAGTCTATACTCAGATTTTACATCTTCTCTATCTGCGCTCTTTTTATAATATCTCTCTGCTTCTTCCAAATTATCATTGATTTCCATAATCATACCCAAGTTAAAACAACCTTTCATATGACCAGACTTATACAATTGCTTATATAGACTTACTGTAGATTTATTGTCCTTCTTCTTTCCATTTAGTATTGCTAGATTATACTTCGCATCATCATCTAAAAGTACAGAACCTTTTTTATAATATTCATATGCCTCATCTTCTTTTTCTAAAAATGTATACAATACTCCTAGATTAAAACAAGCCTTACCGAGATTATTATCTGCTGCTTCTTTTAACCACTTTTCGCATCTTATAAAATCTTTCATTTTAAAATGGCATACACCTAAATTATTTTGTGCTTGTAAATATCCTATAGTAGCTATTTTCTCATACCAGTATATAGCATACTCATATCCATCTAATCTATAATACATATTACCTAAGTCAAATGCAGCATCTTCACTTCCATTCTTATATGCCATTGAATACCATTTTTCTGCTTCTTTAAATTGCTTTTTATTTTCATATATATTTCCCAAAGTATATTGAGATTTTACATAATTATCTAATGCTGCACTTTTATATAATTCTATTGCACTTTCTGTCTTTCCCATCTTTTCAAAAAGAGCTCCCTTAGTATGTATAACTTTGGGGTCACTAGATATATTTTTTATTTTTCTTATAGAAAATTTTGTGTTTTTCATTATTCGCTACCTACCCATTTTATAAAATATATTCTCTCAAACATTATTATACATTATAAACCATAATTAATGCTATAATATTGAATTTTTACCTTTTGTCACTATATTGTAATATTGAATTTTAAATTTTATAATCATTAGATTTTATTATTGAGTTGGTATATAATGTATATATAGGGGGGACATTTTATGAATTTCAGCAATATTTTTATTCAAGTTGCAGTTTTATTTATAATTATTTTAGTAGGATACTTTGTCAGAAAATTCAACTTATTGGATGAACACTGTACATCTAAACTTTCAAATTTGACAATGACTATTTTTTTACCATCTATGATAATTAGTTCTATGCAGATTAACTTTGATAATAAAATGATACAAAAAATACTACTATTATTATTTATATCCTTAGTTATGTATATAGTTTCTATTATAATTGCTTTTTTGTTAAAATACATTTTAAAATGTGAAGATACAAAAGACCTGGGGATATATCAGTATATAGTTGTTTTTTCAAATGTAGCTTTCATGGGTTATCCTGTAATTGAAGCAGTTCTAGGTCACGAGGCTATATTCTACACCGCTATTTTTAATCTACCATTTAACTTGTTTTCTTTTACTTTGGGAATTTACTTGTTATCTAAAGGTAGTAGCACTAAA
Source organism: Clostridioides sp. ES-S-0190-01 (assembly GCF_020658275.1). Classification (NCBI taxonomy): domain Bacteria; kingdom Bacillati; phylum Bacillota; class Clostridia; order Peptostreptococcales; family Peptostreptococcaceae; genus Clostridioides; species Clostridioides sp. ES-S-0190-01. The sequence goes on from NZ_JACVWA010000045.1 coordinate 56,484, forward strand.
GGATTTTCAATGAAATCACTTATAAGCCCTGCTACAATAGCAGTAGTTATTGGTTTATTTTTATTTATAACAGGTCTTAGATTACCTCAGTTTATAAATGATCCACTTAAGATGTTAGGAGATATGACTACACCAATATCTATGATTATTATTGGTAGTTTGCTTGCTAATTCTTCAGCAATAGATTGTTTTGTAAATAAAAGATTATATCTAGTTACTATTGTAAGATTATTAGTACTTCCTGTGATTATATACTTTATTCTAAAAGGGTGGGTTAATGATAAAATGATTTTAGCTATACCAGTAGTAATTTCTTCTATGCCTGCTGCTGCAAATACTGCTATATTTGCTAATCAATATGACTCTAATGTAACACTAGCCTCACAATGTGTATTTTTTACGACATTATTTTCAGTTATATCAATACCTTTTATAAGTATTTTTTTACTATCTTGATTTATTCTTTTATGTATTATATAATAATAGACTCAATAAATTACAAATATAAACAATTTATTATAGTGTATTGATGGAATTTTTTCCTAGATATTTGTCAATAATATCTATATGTATGATAGAATAGGAGGCTTAAATATGGATATAGATTTACTCTTTAAAATAGTATTTGCTATAGTTGCTATAGGCGTTTCTGTAAAAATTATAAAAACTGTTGCTAGTCTAGCTTTTAAGGTAGCTTTGATATTGCTAATAATTCTATTTGTATATAGAATGTTTTTATAAATTTTCGATAATAAAGTTTTTAAAATATAATAGAGAAGTAATATTAAATTATCTTTAATGAAAATTCTTTATTAATAGATAATCTATTCTACTTCTCTATTTTTATTGGAATGAGTTAAATTAAATCTTTATTATATCTTCCCATGATATAAACATCTTCAAATTTTCCATCTCTAATTACAGCATATTTTTTAGTTCCTTCTATTTCAAATCCCAGTTTTTTGTATAAGTTTAATCCCTTTTCATTGTCTACAATTACTTCTAACCCTACTCTCATCAACTTAATCCAATTGTCTGCTATGTCTAAAAGTTGTTCCATAAGCTTTTGACCTACTCCTATACCATGATACTTTTCATCAACAGTTATTCCTAATTCTGCACTATGTCTTAATCTTGGAGATGGATTCACATGTAAACCAGCAAAACCTATTACATTTTTTTCTCCATCATTATCAATTTCAGCCACAAACATATAATCATTTTCGCCTAGAGAATCTAACATAGCTATAGTTTTATCCATCCTATCACTCATTAATGCTAGTGTATTTCTCATAACATTATATGCTCTTCTCATTTCATTAATCGATTGCGCGTCTTCCCTTCTTACTGGTCTTATTACTATGTCTAATGCTTTACTCATACTGTATTCCCCCTTAAACATAACCCTCTTTTTAAATTAATACCTACAATCTTTATTTTATACTATTTAAATCTATGTATGCTTCTATTTGAGGTATATATATCATATTATCCTTTATATGTGTATTTCCAAACTCTTTTAGTTCAGTGCCATCTTTATCTTTAGTTATTTTGTATTTAATTGATTCTTCTCCTTCGTTTACTTCAGCATGAAAAAACATCCCTTCATATTGTTTAAATCTAAAATTAAAATTATCTTTAGTAAGCCTTATTATCATAATATTTTTTACTCCTTATACAATTGTTATTTTTAATTATTATTAGTTATACATAAATTGTTTATTCATATGAATATTATAACTTATCATTTATTTAGTATAAAGTCATAAATATAAATAACTATACCTATTTTACAATATAACTTTAATTGATATATAATATATTTATATAAATTAAAGTCTGCGAGGTGAAATATGAGTAAAAAAATAAAATATTTTTCTTTAATCCTTTTTCCTATTGCTTTGTTTTTAAATTTCATAGCAAGTAAAATTCCACATATTGTTGAAAAATATTATTCTCAAGCCATAGATAAAAAAGTTATACAGCTATTAAGTAAAGTTTCAGGAATATTTCCATTTTCTATCTACGAAATTACAATGTACATAATAGTTATATCTATTTTTTTATTTTTATGTTCTATTGTATTTACAATTTTCAAAAAGAATAGAAATTTAAAGACATTTTTAAAGAATTCTATTTTAAATATATTATCCATTTTATCAATAGTTTATTTTCTTTTTGTAGTACTTTGGGGTATAAACTACAATAGAGTTCCACTCGAGAACACCATTATCAACCAATACAATTTAAAAAACAACAGTTCTGTCCAATCAAAGCAACATAGTACTAAAGAACTTTCTGAGTTATATAAATTTTTGGTAGCTAAAGCAAATGAAACTAGAAAACTTACACTACAAGATAAAAATGGTGTCGTAAAATCTAATACAGATTATAAAGGTGTCATAAATAGAGCTCAATTAGGATATGATAAAATTTCATATATTTTACCTAGTGTTAGTGGTAGTTACTCTAAGCCAAAGTATGTTATTTCATCACATCTTATGTGTTATACAGGAATAACTGGTATATACTTTCCCTTTACAGGTGAGGCAAATATTAATATTGCAATCCCTGACTTATATATTCCTTGTACAGTTGGTCATGAAATGGCACATCAGAGAGGATTTGCTAGTGAAGATGAAGCTAACTTTATAGGTTATCTCACTTCAATAAAACATCCTGATATTGATTTTAATTATTCTGGCTATATTTTGGCCTTAAATTATACTGCTTCTGCTTTAATCAAAGTTGACTATAAGGCATATGCTGATATTTCTGCTGGTATTTCAGAGTCTGTTCGTAGGGATTTAAAAAATGAGAGTGAATTTTGGCAAAGATATGAAGGTAAAATTGATAAAATCTCCAATGAGTTTAATAATTCTTATTTAAAAGCTAATGGAATTGCTGAAGGAACCCAAAGTTATGGTAAAATGGTTGATTTATTGCTAACTTATTATGAATTATATCCATATAATTAAAAGTATTTATAGAGAATGGGAAAATAGATAAAAAATAAAAAATTGTTATTTTTATCTACTTTTCTATTATTTAATAGTTTATTTTTTATAAGTTCATTATTAAGAAACAAACTATTTCTAAGTATTTACTACATGTATACTTATGATACAAGGAAGAATTATAGTATATATTCTTAAATAGGTTCTAAAATGCATTACTATTTATATTAACATAATACATCAATAGTTTTAGTAACTAAATACTACAATAATAGTAATTATATTGCAGTACTACTATTGTAATTTTCATTTTAGCAAATATAATTTTATTATAATAAATACAGAATAAATTTTGGTACTCACTTATATGATTGAATTAGAATATAGATTTCTTATATCTTTTCAAATTTATTTAATTAAAAATAGCTAGATAATTAAATACCATGAATAAAATTTATTCCAAAGGTACTGAATATCTAGCTATTTTATATTTATTGATTGTATACTATAACTTATCAATTTCTTCCAGTAACTCGTCAACCAATTTATCACCATTAATCATTCTTACAATTTCACCCTTTTTAAATAAAAGACCTTCACCCTTACCACCAGCAATGCCTATATCCGCTTCTCTAGCCTCTCCAGGTCCGTTTACAGCACACCCCATAATTGCAACAGTAATATCTTTTTCCATACTACCAATTTTATCCTCAACTTCATTTACAACACTAATTAAATCTATATTACATCTTCCACATGTAGGACATGATATAACTTTAATCTTGTCATTTAAAAGACCCAAACTTCTTAAAATCTGTTTACCAACAACAACCTCTTCAACAGGGTCACCTGTCAAAGATATTCTGACAGTATCTCCAATCCCTTTAAGAAGAAGTGCTCCCACACCTATAGAAGACTTTATTGTTCCTTTATGAACACTTCCAGATTCAGTAATTCCAATATGAAGAGGATAATCAACTTTCTGTGATATTAATTCATATGCATCAACAGTTTTATAAATATCAGATGATTTTAGAGAAATAACTATATTATAAAAACCTAAATCTTCAAGAATCTTAATATGTCCCATAGCACTTTCAACTAATGCTTCAGCAGTTGCAGAACCATATTTATTTAAAAGTTCTTTTTCTAAAGAACCCCCATTAACACCAATTCTAATTTTTAGATTTTTTTCCTTGCATTTCTCAACAACCATTCTAACTCTTTCTATGTTTCCAATATTACCAGGATTTATTCTAACACCATCTACACCCTGTTCTATAGCTTCAAGTGCTAACTTATAATCAAAATGTATATCAGCAATAACAGGTATATTTACATTAGACTTTATCTTTCCTATATTTTTAGCTGCTTCCATATCAGGAACAGCAACTCTAACTATATCACAACCAGCTTCTTCTAATCTTTTTATTTGAGATATTGTAGCCTCTGCATCTCTTGTATCAGTATTTGTCATAGATTGTATGCTTATAGGATTTTCTCCTCCTATTTTTACACTCCCAACACTAACTTCTCTTGTCTGTCTTCTCTTGTAACTCATATTTCACCTCTATATATTATTTTATATTAAAATTATTCAATATCTTAAAAAATACTACAAACTACATATATATTATAAATTAAAAAGCTATATAGTTAAACAACTAAGAATAAATTTAACCTTTTAAAATTAATTTATTCTCACTTAAAACTACATAGCTTTTTTAAACTTTATATAAAGTTAAATTATTGAAATAACCTTAATATATCTTTATATGTTATAAAAAGCATAAATAACATTAAGGCTCCAAATCCAACTACATTTATCATACCTTCTTTATTTGGGTCAAGTTTTTTACCGCCTCTAACAGCTTCTAATAATAACATAAGTATTCTCCAACCATCAAGGGCTGGTATTGGTAATAAGTTTACTATACCTAGATTTAAACTTATGACAGCTGCCAAATAGACTACATTTATAAGACCTGTTTGGGCTGCATCTGATACCATACCAATAACACCTACTGGTCCTGCAACAGCATTACCAATTCCTCCTGGTACACGTCCTGTAACCATTTGACCTAAGAATGTTAACATCTGTTTTGTCATATCCACAGTAGTTTTACATGCATTTACTATTGAACCAAAGAAATCTTTTTCTCTTTGTGGCTGAATTCCTATTTCATACTTTCCATTGTTATCTTTAGGAATTACATTTACAACTTTATCATTTCCATCCCTAGTTATACTAAGCTTCAATTCTCCACCAGAAGAAGTATTTATAATATTTGCAACTTCATCCCAAGTCTTAACAGAATTACCATTTATTTTATTTATCTTATCTCCTACTTGAAGTCCTACTGCTTGTGCAGGAGTATCTTGCATTATTTTTCCAAGTGTAGTAGTTGGAGAACCTATATACAAAAACACTGGTACTAAAAGTATTGCTGCCAGTATTATATTAAATATTGGTCCTGCTACAATAGTACTAAATCTTTGTAGTATAGATTTATTTCCAAAAGAATTTGGACTTATTTGTTCTTCGTCTTCACCCTCCATACTTACATATCCACCAATTGGAAGAGCTCTTATGGAATACTCTGTATCTTTTTTTACACTATATATCTTAGGTCCCATACCTATAGAAAACTCATTTACCTTAATCCCACTTCTTTTTGCAAATATAAAATGTCCTAATTCATGTATTAATACAATTATACTAAATAGTATTAATGCAGCTATTATAGTCATAAATTCACCTTCCTATTTTTTTATCAGATTTTCAACATAAGCTCTACTCCATCTATCTGTTTCTAAAATTTGTTCTAACGTTGGTTTGCTTATGCTTTTATGAACCTCTAAAGTTTTCTCTATGTAATATGGTATGTCATAGAAACCAATTTTATCCTCTAAAAATTCACTTACCAAAACTTCATTTGCAGAATTTAAAACAGAAGAATAAGTTCCACCCATCTTTAGACATTCATAAGCTAATTTTAAACATGGAAAAGTCTCTAAGTCTGGTTCTTCAAAGGTTAAAGTACTAAATTTTGAAAAATTCATTCTTTCAAAATTACTTTCCATTCTATCTGGATATGTAAGAGCATATTGTATAGGCAACCTCATATCTGGACATCCTAATTGTGCAATTATAGAACTATCTGTATACTGTACCATTGAGTGAATTATGCTTTGTGGATGAACTACTACATCTATATTTTCTTGTTTTACTCCAAATAGCCATTTAGCTTCTATTACTTCTAGTCCTTTATTCATAAGAGTTGAAGAGTCAATACTTATTTTTCTTCCCATACTCCAGTTTGGATGCTTTAAAGCTTCATTTTTAGTTATATTTAAAAGCTCTTCTTTTTTCTTTCCTCTAAATGGACCACCAGAAGCTGTAAGTATTATTTTTTCTATATTTTTATTATTCTCTCCATTTAAACACTGAAATATAGCACTATGTTCACTATCAACGGGAAGAATATTTACATTATATTTTTTTGCCTCTGCCATTACAAGCTCTCCAGCAGTTACTAATGTCTCTTTATTCGCTAATGCTATATTTATTCCCTTCTTTATAGCACAAAGTGTTGGGACCAATCCTATCATTCCCACAACAGCAGTTAAAAGTACATCAATTTCATCTAGTGATGAAATTATTTTTAAACCTTCCATTCCTGTTAAAACTTCTATCTCTATATTTTGCGGCAATATTTCTTTTAATTTTAATGCTTTGCTTTCCTCAAAAACGGTTACATATTTAGGTCTAAATTCTACAATTTGTTCAAGTAGTAATTCAATACTGCTATTAGCTGATATTGCAACTACCTCAAACTTGTCTCTATTTTCTCTAACTACATCTAAGGTTTGCTTACCTATAGAGCCTGTAGAACCTAAAATTGATATTTTTTTCATATAATAATCCTTTCTAATAATAAATATACCCTACCAAGACATTATAACACTACTAAAACAATTATTTTTACTATTCACAAAAACTTCATATAATTACTGGAAAAATATATTTAGTTTACATTATAGCATTACTCTTTAATTTTAATTTATTCACATATAGTTACTTTTATTTTTAATCCAATAAAACTCTATCTATTAAATTAAACCTTACCTATTCTTTATATGTTTTTTACAATATTATTAAAATATTTTAGCATCATTAAACATCCTTTTTTATTTCTACAACATCTTCTATTTTACAGTCTAGTGCTAAACATATCTTTTCCATTGTATCCATAGAAACAGACTTATCATTTCCTAATCTACCTAAAACAGAAATACTTATACCTGATATATTTACAAATTCCATCTTTCTTATTTTTCTATCAATTAGCAATTTCCACAATGGAGTGTATGAAATCATTTTATCACCTCTTCTAAAATCTATTTTATCATATTTTATCTATTTTGAAAAATTTTCATCTTTTTCGATAAATAATCATTTATTCAAAATTGGCTAAAAACATGTTCTTTCAATATTGATAAATAAATTCATTTTAATATAACAATAAATAGCACCTATCAAAAATATGTTTTAAAATAATCTGTATCTAATTAAAAAGCTTTACAGAAAATTATATTTATTAACTTTAAGTAATGATAGAAGTAATTTCTTCTGATTATAAATTTGTATAATCATTATCCCAAGTTAACATAACATTCCAAAAAATAAAAAACTTCAATGTTACTTTTTTATATAAATATGTTAAAATAAAACAAAGTAATGGATTAAAAAACTATACTATTAATAGAGGGTTATTAAATGAAACAGAGTGAAAAAAGAGAAAATGAATTTATAAAAAATAGATGGACTTTAGCTGTCATAGAAAAAGAAAAAAAGGTTACTTGTATTATTCGTTATTTACTAACAATACTTGCTATCATTGCTCTCCTTACTCCTATGAAAATTTAATTTTCCATCTATATATTTATATTACTATTCAGTTGGATGATGTATTTATGGCTATATCCTAAAATGCTACTAGAAATACCTAAAGCAAAAGAATCAAGAAAGTATCATATACCATTTCCTTTAACAGCATGTTCATTATCTATGTTAACTCTACTTTTATCAACAAACACCCTAAATACACCAAATAACGAAAGATTTAGTTTTTCTGCTATTTACATGATAGTGTTGTTAATTTTTTATGCCTTAGTATTAATTATCAAAAAAAGATATGAAACAAAACTTAAAGTATTACTGGTTACCTTATCTACATTTATTCTTAGTTTTTCTACAACACCAGCATTAAATTATATAGCAACATTAGATAAACCTGAGTTTGAATTTGTAACAGTTGTTGATAAAGAAATAAATCCTTCTCGCTCTGGGAACGATTACTATCTTAAAATAAATGTAAATAATAAAATAAAAAAAATGAAAGTTACTAATAACATGTATGATTCGACAAATAAAAATAACTCAGTTCAACTTTGTAAAAGAAAGAGTATCTTTGGTTATGAATACTGGACATTGTGCAAATAACATAATTACATTATTAATAAAATCAAATTGAAATCAACTCAATTATTATATGAACATTTTATTCTTATGATTATTAATCTAAATAAAGCCAATAAGAAAAAGCATTAGTTACATTACTAATGCTTTTTATCTATTGCTAATTTTAATTACAAATTTTTTAATTCTTCTAGCATGTTATGTACTTATTACACTTTTACAATATTTATATTATTTTTCAGTCACATATTTATTAAAAAATTCTTTTTCTTCTATTGGTCTAGAAAAATAAAATTCTTGTCCCACATCACATTTAATAGTCTTTAAAAAATCTAAGTCTTTCTTAGTTTCAATTCCTTAACATACAACATACATATCTATACGATGTGACATTTTAATAATGTACTAAATGATACTTGTAGACTTTTTCTCAATTAAAGGTTTCTTTAAGTAAGCTTTTCTAAAATTGAATTAACTGGCTCTGATATTTCATTAAAAGCACTTTCAGTTACCTCTATTATAATGTATCTATATAACTTACAAATAACTAATCGCTTAGTAAAGGTGATTACAAAAGCTTTGTAGTAACATGTGTTTGATTGATTTTATTTTTAGATGGAAAACATACAATATGTATTTTTACCTTCTTCTTTTGCTCTATACAATGCACTATCTGCACGATGATACAACTCGTAAAACTGTTTCCCATCTTCTGGGTATCTAGAAATACCTATACTTACACTTACTTCAAAACATAATTTATCATATGTAAACGTGGTATCTAATCTTTTTAATATATCATGACCTTTTTTTTGCAGGCTTTCTTTATCTCCATTATACTCCATAAATGCTATAAATTCATCACCTCCAACACGGCCAACAATATCTGTTTTCCTAAAATTACTTTTTAGACATTCCGCTAACTCAATTAAGATTTTATCTCCAAATACATGCCCCATAGTATCATTAACATCCTTAAAATTATCTACATCAATCATAAATAATGCATATTTCTTATTTTCATCAACTGATAGCAACATGTGTCTTATCTTTTCCTCAGTAGTACTTTTATTTAGTAATCCTGTCATTAAATCATTTTGAGATTGCTCAATTAACTTATTATACTCTCTCTTTTCTTCATCAATATTTCTTATTTTACCTAGTATCGATATAGTAGCATCTCCAATCTTATCAGGTTCATTAAATACTATAGAACACCATAAATGTACGTTATCTTTAGAACGTATACGTATCTCTATTGCTTCTGGCTTATTACCAATACGTGCATTTTCTAAAGCGTCAAGTAAAATCTGATGGTCTTCTTCATAAATATTTGATAATTGTTCAGAAATTGTTCCTCTTGGTTCTATCTCAAATATACTATAATAGTTATCAGAAAATGTTATTGTACCATCCTTAAAACTATATTCAAATAATATATCTCCCCATTGTTTTAAGGCTGTTTGATAGCGATTAACAAGTCTATTAGATTTTTTATCACTTTTTTCAGAAGTTACATCTGTTGCCTCTGTTACATCCACAATACTTGAATAAAAGTACTTCTTGCCATCTTTATCATTTTCACATAATCTAGAAATCGTTTCTAAAGAAATCAAACGATTATCTTTACATCTAATATGATAATGAAGTGTAACTATATCTCCAGAATTAACTTGGCTTATCATATCTCCAAGTACAACTCTTCTATCTTCTTCTATAATTAAATTGATATACTTTCCATCAAACTTACTTTTAATTTCTTTTTCTGTATAACCTATCAATGATATAAAGCTAGGAGAAATATAATCTAAAGTAAAATTTTCATCAAAATGGATACATTTTACACAAGCAGGAATATTATCTAAAACTCTTCTGTATTTCCAATAGGATTCTTCCATCTCTAAAGACCTTTTCTTAAGCCTATCATTTTCTATTATGACTACAATTAAACTTTTAGAACCCTGCTTACCTTTTACTACATTGCCTGTTCCAAGTATCCATATAGGAGTTCCATCAGATTTTACTACCCTAAATTCAATTGTAACTACATCGCTAATTCCAAGTTGCCTTCTAATTTCATAATTCACATATTCCATATCATCTGGATGCACAAATCCTAATGCTTGATTTTTAAATTTTTCTTCCATCTCTTTAATGGTATAACCTAACATCCTTCTATAGCCTTCATTACATGTAAGAAAAGTAAATTCAGGGTTCATTCCTACTTGAAATATGCCTGCATAAGCATTATCAACCAATTCTTTTATATTCATTGAATGTGTTGGAGTAAAGGCAGAATATACCATACTTTTTTCTTTTTCTATAGAAAGTTCTTTTGATATAACATCTTCCTGATAATTAATGCTCTCAATATTCTTTTCAAAGTAATGCTCATAAAACTTCTCTGCGTTTATAGGCTCATTATAATAAAATCCTTGCAATATTTCTGGTCTCATCTGTTCAATTATTTTTAAAGTTTCTTTATTTTCAATTCCTTCCACATAAACGGACATATTCATACTATGACATAGATTAATAATTTGAGAGACGATTTTTTGGTCTATTACATCATATGTAATACGGTTTAAAAGAGTATGATTAATTTTTAAAGAATCAGCACTTAGTTCACGAAAAATTTCTAAAGATGAATGTTTTGCTCCAAAGCTGTCGAATGTAATCTTAATACCTTGACTTCGAAGAAAATCAAAAGAACTCCTTATTTCTTCTATTTGTTTTATGTTATTATTTTCTGTTAATTCCAATGTAATCAGAGATGGAGATATACCCTCTTGCTTTATAGTGTCTAAAATAAAAAACTTGAAGCTAGGGTCTTCAAGCTGCTGATATGACACATTTATATTCATATTGAAATTTGGCATATATTTTGTCCATACTTTTAATTGCTTTAAAGCTGTTTTAATTACCCATTGACTAACTGTATCCATAAGCCCAGAAGATTCTAAAAAAGGTATAAATTCAGTTGGACCAAGTTTCATTTCAAAATTAGGATTTCTCCAACGAAGCAATACTTCGCATCCATATAGTTTCTTACTATTGTTAAAAATAAGTGGTTGATAATTTAAATAAAATCCTTTAAAATTATTTAATACACTTTCTCTTAGATACTCTATCAACTGTATAGAATACTGCGAAAAAGTCAACTCATCTTTTGAATAGACAATTAGTGTTTTTTTCCCTTGCTTTTTTGCTTTTTCAAATGTAACACGTGCATTTTGGTATAATGTATCACAATCTATACCATCTTTTGGATAAAAGCAAATACTTCCTGATATAGTAAATGAAATAGCATGTCCATTAATCTGTTTTATACATTGTGCGATATCTTGAAACCTATTAAAGAGTTTTGTTAATTCATAACAATCTCCATTTGGATACAAAATTCCAAAACCATTTCCATCTAATCTATATAAACTTATATCTTCAGGTAAAAAAGGTAAAATAGATTTAGAAAACTTTTTTAAAACCCTATCTCCAAATGAATAAGAATATAAGTTATTAATTTGTTCGAAATCATCAATTCCAATAAACATAATACCATATGGCTTTTTCTGTGTTTCTAGACTTGAAAGCATCATTCTCAAATTGTAATTTCCATTTAAATTCGTTAATTTGTCTATAATATTATTAGTTAACATGCCTATTAATCCATCCCCCCTAAATTGCTTTAACTTCTCGAAATAAACTTTTTTCTATTATTTTTTTAATTCCAATCATATTTTCTAGTTATGAAAATTTATATATATATAATAAATTCTTACCTAATTCAAAAGCTATTTTTATACTGGTATACTTTAAATTTACATCATCAACTTGATGATGTTGAAGATGGAGTACCTAATATATTTCAATAAACAATTAAAATATATTATTTATTGAGAATTTAACTATTTGAATTTATTTTATCATATTTTGGAAATATTTTCCTTTTTTTTGATATATTACTTAAATTATACCCATACTTATCAAATAAAATCAATAATATACTTATGACTTATTAATTATACATAAAAATAAAATTTATAATTGAGAATAAATTAGTTATATTCAGATATATAGCTTATAAAAAGATACTATATTTAAAAATGTCGAAATTATTAAATAAAAAAAGATTTTTTACAATATTTTCTAAATTATAAAAAAATGAAAATAGCCATGTAACTAAATACTCACAGAATTCTTCTGCTTTTTAAAAGTTACATAGCTATTTTCATTACTAGCAATTATAGACTGCCTTTTTAAAACCAACCAATCTTTATCTAATAAAAAATTTAATAGTATTATATACAAAAGGCGCTACTAATATAACACTATCGAATCTATCTAATATACCCCCATGACCAGGTATTATCTTTCCATAATCCTTTATCCCTACATATCTCTTTATTGAGGATGCAAATAAATCTCCTAATTGAGCTATTATACTTCCTATGCTTCCTATTATAGCCAATTGAAGCAAATCAATACCAAATAAATACCCAAATAAAATACAACAAAGTGTACTTCCTATTATTCCTCCAATAGCTCCTTCTACAGTCTTTTTAGGACTCACTTTAGGGATTAACTTATGTTTGCCAAGTAAATAGCCACTAAAATATGCAAATATATCTGTCATAAAAGATATTACAAATATAAGCCATACATAGATATTCCCTCTTTCAAAGCTATTTATAGTTATAACTATAAAATCTAAAAATACTCCTATATAAAAAACTCCTAAAAATGTAATCGAAACATCTATAACATTGCTTTTGCCCATCAACATATAAATTATACTTGCTAAAAATAAAATGAAAAGCACTGCATAAGTATATTCCAATGGTAAGTTAAAAATATTTTTTACAGCTAAATAAATAGAAAATATATACCCTATAATAAATATTGGATGTATATCTTTTATTTTAAATGCTTTATAAAATTCATGTAATGCAATATAAACTATTGCCATCTCAGCTATATAAAGAGGAATCCCTCCATATACAACAAATAGAAATAATGGAACCAGAGCTAGTGAAGCAATAATTCTTGTAAGCATAAAATAATCTCCTTACTTAAGTCCTCCAAATCTTCTATCTCTTTTTTGATATAAATATATAGCCTTTTGTAATTCTTCTTTGTTGAAATCAGGCCAATGTATATCAGTAAAGTAAAACTCAGAATAAGCAACTTCCCAAAGTAAAAAGTTACTCAATCTTTGTTCCCCACTTGTTCTTATGACCAAGTCTGGATCTGGTATAGACTTTGTGCTTAAATAGTTTTTTATAATATCTTCATCAATATTGTTTATATCTATTTTACCACTTTCACAATTTTTTACTATATCTATAAGAGCATTTTTTATATCTGCCCTACTTCCATAGTTCAATGCTAAATTTAAGTTAACTCCTGTATTGTCTTTTGTTATTTCCTTAGCTGAATTTAATTCTCTTATACAAGTTTTTGGTAAAGCACTTATCTCTCCTATAGCTGTTACTTTTACATTATTTTGATGCAGTTCAGCTATTTCATTTCTTAAGTATGTAGATAATAAGTTCATAAGTGTATCAACTTCAAGTTTTGGTCTTTTCCAATTTTCTGTTGAAAATGCATATAGTGTCAAGTGCTTAACACCTAAATTTGAACATTCTTTAACTATATCTCTTATAGTTTCTACTCCAGCCTTATGTCCTGCAGTTCTTGGAAGAAATCTGGATTTTGCCCATCTTCCATTCCCATCCATTATAATAGCAATATGAGTAGGTATGTTATTTAAGTCTATGTCATACATGATGTTGTTATTCATATTTTGCCTCCAATATTGTTCTGACTCCTTAAATTAAGGAGTCAGAAAAGTATGTGATTATTAGTTCTACACTATCACCTATCTCAGATATTTTTATAACTCTAGGAACTACAAGTTTATCTTTATCCTTTTTACCTTCAATAGATTTTATGGTATAAGCTACATTTTGTTCATCAAAATATTGTTTTACCTCATCTATATGAAGACCTAAAAGGTTATAATATTTTTTCAATATTATACCTCCATTATATCCTTTTCTTTTTTAGCCAATAATGTATCTATTTCTTTTATAAATTTATCAGTCATTTTTTGAACTTCATCTTGTGCTTTCTTTAATTCATCTTCTGTTATTTCTCCGCCTTTTTCCATTTTCTTAATTTTTTCATTGGCGTCTCTTCTTTCATTTCTTATTCTAACTTTAAATTCTTCTGAAGCTTTACTGGCCTTTTTAGCTAATTCTTTTCTTCTTTCCTCTGTTAAAGCTGGTACAGAAAGTCTTATAACTTCACCATCATTTGATGGATTCAATCCTAAATCTGAGTTAGCTATAGCTTTTTCTATTTCATGCATAGCAGATTTATCCCAAGGAGATATCATTAGTATTCTTGGCTCTGGTACAGATATAGCACCAATTTGATTTATTGGAGTTGGAGTTCCATAATAATCAACTCTTATTTTGTCTAACATTTGTGCATTGGCTCTTCCTGCTCTTATAGTTCCAAATTCGAACTTTAAAGCATCAATTGTCCCATTCATTTTCTCTTCTAACTGCTTATGTATTTCTAGTTTCATAATTTTACTCCTCCTTCATTCTTCATTATTTTACAGTAGTTCCTATATTTTCACCTTTTACTGCTCTTATTATATTCTCCGTTGTAAGCTCAAATACCTTTATTGGAATCTTATTATCCATACATAAAGATGTAGCTGTAGAATCCATAACTTTTAATTCTTTTTGTATAACTTCCATATAGCTTAATTCTGTAAATTTCTTAGCATCTGCATGTACTTTTGGATCCTTGTCATATACTGCATCAACATTTTTAGCTAACAAAATAACTTCTGCTTCCATTTCAGCAGCACGTAAAGCAGCAGTTGTATCTGTTGTAAAGTAAGGGTTTCCAGTTCCTGCACCAAATATAACAACTCTTTCCTTTTCTAAATGTCTAACTGCTCTTCTTCTTATATATGGTTCTGCAATTTGTCTCATATCTATAGCAGTTTGAACTCTTGTAGCAACGTCTATATTTTCTAGTGCATCTTGTAATGCCATTGCATTCATAACTGTAGCTAACATACCTATATAGTCAGCAGTAGTTCTATCCATTCCTTCGCTAGTTCTACCTCTCCAGAAGTTTCCGCCACCTACAACTACAGCCACCTCAACACCTATTTCTTGTATTTTTTTAATAGCAATAGCAATATCATTAACTACATCATTATTTATACCAAAACCTCTTTCTCCCGCTAATGCTTCTCCACTTAATTTTAACAATACCCTTTTGTACATTGGTTTATCCATCAGAAACCTCCTATTTCAATCCTTCATATCCATTTTTTCTATTTTTTAAAAAAGAGAACACCTGCGTGTTCTCTCTTTGGTTATTACTTAAGTTGCTTAGCAACTTCTTCTGCAAAGTTTTCTTCTCTCTTTTGTATACCTTCACCAACTTCGAATCTCACAACTTTAACAACTTTTATATCAGAACCTACTGCTTTAGCAACATCAGCAACTAATTGTTTAACAGTTATATCTGGATTTTTAACGAAAGTTTGCTCTAATAAACAAACCTCTTTTAATTCTTTTTCTAATCTTCCTTTAACCATTTTTTCAACTATATTAGCTGGCTTTCCTTCATTTAATGCTTGTTGAGTTAATACTTCTGTTTCATGTGCTATGTATTCAGCATCTACTTCATCTCTTGAAACGTATTTAGGATTCATAGCAGCAACTTGCATAGCTACATCCTTACCTAATTCTAAAACTTTAGCATCTCTAGCTTCTGTTTCCATTTCAACAAGAACACCTATTTTTCCACCACCGTGGATATATCCAGCAACTTGTCCATTAGTTACAACTTTAGCAAATCTTCTAAAGTCTAATTTTTCACCTATTTTTGCAACTCTATTATTTAAAACTTCTTGTAAAGTTATTCCTTCTCTATGAGTTTCACCTAATAAAGAAGCGATATCTTCTTTATCAGTAGCTAATGCCATACAAGCAGCATCTTTAACGAACACTTTGAAGTCTTCATTTTTAGCAACGAAATCTGTTTCTGAGTTAACTTCTACCATAGAAGCAACTGTATTATCATCGTTCATTTCTATTGCAACTAGACCTTCAGCAGCAACTCTACCAGCTTTTTTAGCAGCTTTTGATAATCCTTTTTCTCTTAATAAATCTACTGCTTTTTCCATATTTCCTTCAGCTTCTTGTAAAGCTTTCTTACAGTCCATCATTCCTGCGCCTGTACTTTCTCTTAACTCTTTTACCATTTGAGCAGTTATATTAGCCATTTTTTAAGTTTCCTCCTACTTATTCTATTCCATATTATAAATGGTAAGGGCGACCCTTACCATTTAATTGTCAAATTATTATTCTTGGTCTTCAGCTACTTCTTCTTCAGCACCTTGTCTACCTTCAATTACAGCTGTTGCCATAGCACCAGTTATTAATTTTACGGCTCTTATTGCATCATCATTTCCTGGTATAGCAAAGTCTAATTGTTCTGGGTCACAGTTTGTATCAACTATACCAACTACTGGTATACCTAATCTGTGAGCTTCTTGAATAGCTATGTTTTCTTTTCTTGGGTCAACTACGAACATTGCACCTGGTAATTCAGGCATGTCTTTTATTCCACCTAAGTACTTTTCTAGTTTTTCTTTTTCAGCTCTTAATTTTATAACTTCTTTTTTAGGAAGAACATTAAATACGCCTTCTTCTTCCATTTTTTCTAATTCTCTTAATTTATTTATTCTAGTTTTTATAGTTTTGTGGTTTGTTAACATTCCACCTAACCATCTTTCATTAACAAAGTACATTCCACATCTTTCAGCTTCATCTTTTATCGCATCTTGAGCTTGTTTCTTAGTTCCTACGAATAAAATTGGCTTTCCTGTTTCAGCTACTTCTTTAGTGAACTTGTAAGCTTCTTCAACTTTTTTAACTGTTTTTTGTAAGTCGATTATATATATTCCATTTCTTTCTGTGAATATATACTTAGCCATTTTAGGGTTCCATCTTCTTGTTTGGTGACCGAAGTGAACACCTGCTTCTAATAATTGTTTCATTGATATTACTGACATATTTACCTCCTGGTTTTATACCTCCAGCTTGATCTTCTCCCTAAAAAACCATGTAATAGGCACCTTTTAAGGATCCCAATGCTGTGTGTGATTTATTTTATTTTTTCACCTCTAGTAGTATATCATAGAGGTGAAAAAATAACAATATTTTTTCCATATTTTCTATTTTTATATTTTTTTGTATATTTTATACCATTTTTTTGAATTTAATTTGCAAATTTCATTTTTAATTTTGTTTTTAGTGGTACATTATCAACACTATTATCACTGACTATATCTACACTTCCAAGTAAATCACCTGAACTAGTGTAATATTTTATAGTACCCATAGTATCACCTTTTTTAACAGGATACTCCATATTTTTAATTTTTACTTCAGATTTTATATTTTCATCATTTTTTAATATTGTATAAAGTTCATTTTTGGCTTTTAAAGTAACCTCTAGTTCTTTCATTCCTTTTATATATTTCTTACCAATAAAGCTATCTTTATCAATTACTTTTTTCATATTAAAATTCTCTTTTCCATATTTTAACATAGCCAAAGAAGAGGATATTCTTTTATCTTTATGATTAGCACCTAATACAACGCCTATTACTCTACGTTTTTTTTCATTTTTTTCATTCTTATTAACAATCATAGAAAATGATAAACAATAGCCAGCATTCCCAGTGTACCCTGTTTTTATACCATCAACTTCAGGTATAATTCTCAATAATGCATTTGTATTGCTTTTTTCAAAGCTTCTATCTGAGTTCGTATAGGTTTCCATATCAGTTATAGCTGTTACTTGCTTTTCATAATGGTCAAACATGTATTTTCCAAGAATAGATATATCTCTTGCAGTAGATATATTTTCTTTTGCTGGTTTTTTGGGATTACTTAAATCATATATTGGAAGACCATTTGGATTTAAAAAATGAGTATTAGTCATTCCTATTTCTTTTGCTTTTTTGTTCATCCTATCTACAAATGCCTCTTTAGATTTGCAAATATGTTTTGCTATAGCAATTGCTGCATCATTTCCTGATACAATCATAAGACCTCTCATAAGTTCTATAAGTGGTACTTCTTCACCAACTTTTAGTTTATAGCTTGAACCTTTCACTGAAGCAATAGACTTGTCTATCTTTATTGTGTCAGTTTCTTTTACTTCTTTATTTTCAATAGCCTCTATTGCAAGTAAAAAAGTCATCATCTTACTTAAACTTGCTAAAGGTACCTTCATATCAGGCTCTTTACCATACAAGACTCTACCTGTTTCTTGGTCTATAAGTATAGATGTTTTTGAGTATTTGTCTACGGATTTTTCATCAGCATATGAATAATTTGGTATTATAAATGCTAGAATTAGAGTTAATGTTAAAATTTTTTTTATTCCGTTTTTCAATTTTTTCACCTTCTTGGATTATTAAGTATATTTATATTTAAATTTTCCCTCTTTAGTCCAATTTATATCTAGTAATTAATACCTATCCATATTTACATAGATATTATCTTATCATTCTCTTAATAATCACAGATGCCCAAATTGCTCCTATTGTAACTCCTAAAAATACTTCTATACCTGCTAAAGCTTTACCAATCAAACTTGTAGCAACCATATCTCCGTATCCTACTGTACTAAATGTAGCCATACTAAAATACCATAAATCTATATATGTTTTAAAAATCTCACTTGCTGAATAATTACCTAAGTTATTTATATTTAAAGTTATAAGTGTACTGTTTGAACTTTCTATACCTACGAATAGATATAATAAGGCAAAACTACTTATTATAGCTATAATCACAAATAATATATTCCATGGTTTTTCTCCATAACCTGTAGTATAGTGCGCTATTTGGTCAAAAAACTTTTCAACTAAATAACTGCTGAGAGTTGGATAGTCAGAACGTTTTATCATTTTGCTACTATAAATTCTTTCCTTATAATAGTAAGGACCTATCATCTCATAATCTCCAATTTTTGTAGCTTGATTTCTAGCTATTCTATAATTTATTTTTCCATGCTTGCATTCACTTTTTCCATACTCCACATTTTTAAGTATAAATTTTGTACACATACTAAAAATTATTCCATCCATTCTTGGAAAATTTTCTACTTTATTAACTACTAAATCAGGCCCTTTAAATTTTACTTTTTCAAATATCTTATCATTTATATATACCTTATTGAACTTTGTTTTATTAAAATCACAATTTTCTAAAAATACACAAGCATTAAAAGATACTTGACCCCTGAAATCTGTATAGTTAAAAATAACATTTTTTTTAAAAAGATATTTTCTAAAATTTGCTTCTTTTTTAAATATCGTTTCAGAAAAATTTAATAATTTATAGTCATAAGTTAATATTTCTTCTGCATTAAATTCATTCTCAAATATAAATCCATTAAATTCATTTATTTCTTCCTTATATATATTGTCCATCATCAGTTTTATATCTTCACTAGACTTATTCTCTTTGTGAAAAATACAATATCCAGAAGAATCTGCTTCTCTATGACATTTTTTTCTTTCATCTATTTTAGATATCCATTTGCAATTCATAAATATCCTCCAGTACAAAAAAATTATCACTATTTTGTATTAGTTTGGAT
Organism: Clostridioides sp. ES-S-0190-01; assembly: GCF_020658275.1. Lineage (NCBI taxonomy): Bacteria > Bacillati > Bacillota > Clostridia > Peptostreptococcales > Peptostreptococcaceae > Clostridioides > Clostridioides sp. ES-S-0190-01. The sequence continues at coordinate 76,635 of NZ_JACVWA010000045.1, forward strand.
ATTATTTTATTTTATATACTTAAATACATACAAAATATATATTAAATTGTTTATTTTAAAATTTTCAAGTTATTTCTCCTTAGATAAACATTAAAATTTATCTATACTCAGTATCTTTGTTTGTCATCCCCATAGAGTAGTACAATTACAAAACTACTTATCTTTTCTAAGTAGTTTTGTAATCATATTTAATGCTACTAAGTCATCGATAAATCCTATTGGAAATACAAAGTCTGGAATAACATCCGTTGATATAACAAAGTAAAGCAGCATACTTCCAGTCAATAAATATTTTTTTATTCCTAATTTTCCTGTACAAAATTCAGCATACATGTCCCTCAGTCTATCTGTAAATTGTCCTTGTTTTTCTATAGAATCTATTTTTTTACTAAAACTATCAAAAAGTAATTTTTTCCCTTCATCTGTTTGAACATATAATTCACATTTACTTAACTCTTTCTCAATATTTCCGTTGAAATTTTTATCATTAATTAAATTTGCAAATCCAAGTACATCATCAAAGTTACTAAAATCGCTATCTATATTAAAAATTTGTTTATTATTACTGTTTTTAAACTCATATCCTGATGCTTTTAATAACTCTTCTAAATTTACATTTAAGTGTATTGCAATCTTTTCTAGGTGATTTATATTCGGTTTTTGTTTATTATTTGCTATGCGAGATATAGTAGATTTATCAATTCCGCTTTTTTTACTCAACGCTCCCATTGATATTGATTTTTCTTTTAGTAATGCCTTCAATAGATTACCAAAACTCTCAACCTCAATATGTTGCTCCATTATTTTCACCTGCTTTATTATGTTTGGTTTTATATTATATAATATGAATTTTTTGTTTTTTAGGTGTTACAAAATGTTGAAATTCTATCAACATTCTATTGGTTTATCTGTAACAATTTATCTCTTTTTACAATACTATAACTATATAAGTATAAAATTTAAGAGAAAGGATGTTAATCTACTGTGATTGAATCAATTTTATTAGTAACTTCTCTTTGTATAGATGCCTTTGTAACAAGTTTTGGATATGGCGTAAATAAAGTTAAAGTTCCTTTATATTCAAATATGATTATTAGTGTGGTTTCTTCAGCAATTTTGGCAATATCACTTTTTGCAGGTACAATAGCTAGAGACTTTTTACCTCAAAATATAACAATGTTGATATGCTTTTTAATTTTATTTTTATTAGGAAGTTCTCGATTAGTTGAGAGTTTCTTTAAATCTTATTTCAAAAAAAAATCCATACATTCAAAAGATTATAATTTTAATATGCTAGACCTTAAGTTAAATTTTAATGTTAGTGTTGAACCTGACACTTTAGATACAAATAAATCTAAAATTCTTAAATCTGCTGAAGCATTTACACTTGCACTTGCTTTAAGCTTAGATGGATTAGCTATTGGATTTGGAAGTGGTCTTGTAGGTGTAAATTATATACAAGTTATCTTATTTTCTCTAATTTCAAATATATTAGCAGTATCATTTGGTTGTTTACTAGGAAATGTATTTGTTAAAAATATAAATCTAAATTTATCTTGGTTAAGCGGTTTGATTTTACTAATTATTGGATTTATGAAAATATGTTAACAAAAAGGCTATCTTAAAATTTTATTTTAGATAGCCTTTTTATATATATTTTAAATGATAAAAATTTCTACTTAAATTTAATTATTATATTAGATGAAAATTTACAATCAAATACATTTACTGAGCTACAAACTTCTCTTATTGCATATTGAGTTTAATATATCCAAGCTGAACTCCCTTTGTGACAGCTTCTAATGAAGAAGATACATTTAGTTTATCAAAAATGTTTTGGATATGATTAGATACTGTTCGCTCACTTAAGTATAATTGAGTTGCTATATCTTTTCTCTTAACTCCATTATATAGAAATTGCAATATTAATTTTTCTCTATGTGTTAGCTCTTCAATATATTTTATTTCATTGGGAAAATAATTATATCCATTTTGAATCTGATTTAATATTTCAATAAATTTATCTGGCTCAATATTTTTATTTATAAAGCCTTTTGCACCCATTTTTTGAGTTTCATACTTATATACAGGCAAATCATAACCCGTTAACATGACTATTTTTACTTTAGGTATTATTCTTATAATGTCTTTTGCTAAAGACAACCCATCATTATCAATTTTTCCTAAATTAATATCAATAAGAATTATATCTGGTTTTTCATTTTTAATTATTGAAATTACCTGGGAAATATCTTTAATATAAATAAATTTTTCTATTTCAGTATAATCTTCTAATGCAATTTCTAAGCTTTTTGCAAATAACACATGGTCATCTATTAATAAAATATTTATAATAATTCTCTCCTTCCATAGGAATTTTTACAACAATACTAAACCCAGAAGCTGTCTTATCAATATTAAAAACACCATTTAATCTGTGTAATTGTTCTTGAATAGAAGATAGCCCATTATTTTGATATCTTATTAAATCATATTCACTTTCCACTCCCACTCCGTTATCTAATACTGAAAGAATTATATCTTTATTTTTTTGAATTAGTGAAATTTCGATTTTAGAGCAATTTGAATGTTTAAAAGCATTTGTTACTAGCTCTTTTAATATACGGTATATAATAAAATTATATGGTTCAGCCAAAAATATATTATCTTCACATGTAAAACAAATTTCTATATTTTTAGATAAATAATTACCTCTAACCATAACAAACATATTTTCTATATTTTCTTTTAATGTAAGTGTTTTTAACAATATTGGATGATAATCCTGCATTTGATTGCGAATAGATAGATTTAATTTTTCTAATGTACTTACGATTATATATTTTACATCTGGATTTTCAGATTTTTTCATCATATTTTTAATTGACAGTAAATCTTGTAATACTTCATCATGTAGATAATTAGAAAAATCCTTTTTAAGCTCTTCCTCTTTATATATCTGCATTAGATTATTTATTAAGTTACTTTCTTGCACACTAAATTTTTTTACTGAATTTTTATTACATATGATATCATCAATGTTTGTGTAAATTAAAATAAAGTAAAGTAGAGTAAACCAAAATATACAATGTATTATTATAAAATATGTAATTATATTAAGGTCTAATAGTTTTCCAATTCCAACGAAAAATACACTTATTAAAGAAATAAAAATCAATCTTTTCTTACCATTTAGCATAGTATTTTGTTTTATATAACCTTTATCTTTTATAGCAATATTATGGATACTAAATATGGCTAATGATATAATTAAATACATTCCTAGATTCTCAACATATTCCTGTTTTTTAGAAAAAACTATAGCATATACAAGGAATATAAATAATAAAATAGCTGAATATATAAAATTTCTTTTCTCACACTTTAAAACAAGTATCACAGTTTTTTTATATAAGACTATTAAGAATATAAAGCTTATCAAACTTATAATTATTTGTAATAAATAAAGTAGTGCAAACAGATGATTATCAATAAATTTTGAAACGACTGTCAAAGCACACATAAGTTTCAATATAAATTCTAAGCCTTTCTGGTAGTTGTATTTGTAATCTTGAAAGAAAAATACAAATAAAAATCTTACACTTTCAAAAACAATAATCGGACTTAGGAAAAAAATTAATTCAGAAGATATTTTACTATTATCAAATAAAAATAAAAAATACCAAGAAAGCAAAACAAGCAAGTTTGTAAATTGTACGAGCACTCTATTTTGTTTCAAGTTAATTAATTCAATGTACATTATATTAACAACTATAATAGATACAAGTAAGAGAGTGAAAATGGAAATACTTTTAATATTTTTATTATTAAAAAATTCATAAATTAGAAATAATATTATCAATAATTGATTTATTAATATGAAAATCTTTCTTTTATTATAACTGACTTTGAACATATTAACTCCTTTCTGATAATTAATTATATGATAACATTACATAACTTGTAAATTAATTTATATACAAGATGCTTATCTTCTATTTTCCAAATATTTTATAAAATTTTTAATGCTATTTTTTAAGCACTATTTTATAACATGAATACTTTGTTAAAATGTAATATCCTATATATACTAGTGTAAATATGACACTTGCAAATACTATTGGAATTATTATAGGTGTATTATTTCCTAATATGTTATCTATTAAAGCAGATTTGTAAGCAATTAATCCAAATATACTATGTGCCATTCCTAATACATATGGTATCGAAAAAAACACTAAAATCTGATTCTTAATTATTTTCTTTATATTTTTTTGACTATATCCTATTTTACTCAATATATTAAAACTATTTCTATCATAAATGGCATTAGAAATACTGTGAAAATACAGCATACTTCCTGTAGCAATAAAAAATATAACAGAAAGAAAGCTAATCAATAAAAAAGTTGAACTACTCTCATGCACAATTTCAAATTTTCTTTGATAAGCACTTATAAAATATGGATTATTCTTTAATAAATTTTTAAGTTTTTCATAAATTTCTTTATTATCTCTCATATCTTTTCCATCAATACTTATAATAGAATTTCTTGATAGATTATTGTATCTAGATATTTCATTATATAGTTTATCCGACACTATTAATGTTCCAATACTATTTGAAAAACTAATTGGATTATCTAATGTAGTATCCTTTATAACCACATCTACCTTTTTATCTGAATATAAATCTAAATTAAGGATTTTCCCTTTATCCACATTCTCTTCACTTGGTCTATATTTTACTAATACACTTTCATTATAATTCAGAGGTTTTAAATCAAATTTTTTCCCTTGTTGTTTAATTAATTCTATATAATCAGACTCTGATATACAGTCAAATCCAGAGATTCTTCCTTTGTCTTTGCCAATAGAATACTCAATCGGTAAATTTTTTGATGAAGAATTTACTTTTATAATATTTGTTTCTCTGTATTTAAGGTTTTCTATTAATTCATAATCTCTTACAGCATTAATAATTTTATCAACATTACTTTTTTCTTCTAACTTAAACTCAATAGCAGAAGGTACTATACGAGAAACTGCTACTACAGGATAATAAATTGATAAAACAGTTGACGCAAATATACATAATGTTCCTGCTGACAACAAAGTTAATAAAATTAATGTTTTTGCATTAGAACGTATGGAGTAAATAAACTTAGGAATTGTAATAATCTGTATTTCTCTATAAAAATGATTTTTTTTAGTTTTTAATATTCTAATAATATAAGGTAAAAATGAATTTATAAAAAAAACAGTTCCAACAACTACGCAAAGTAAGGTCAATATAGCAATTGGAGAAAAACCAATACTATACCAAACAGAATCCTTTCCTCTAGTCATATCAAAAGCTAGTACATATCCTAATACAAGCATAAAAATACCTATAAAAGCTATCAAAGGTCTTATTATAATCTGTTTTTCTTCGTTTCGTTCTATTTTGACTAAATTAAGAAGAGAATTTCTTCGAATCAATTTCCAATTTGAAAAATATAGTACAAGTAATATAACAATTAAAAATAATATACTAGAAATAACAGCATTTACATTGAAAAAAGGTATCTTTGAACTATCTACATTTAAATTTAATGAATGCACAATTACATGTATAACAAACTTATGTAATAATGAACCAGCTAAAACACCTATAATAAAAGCAATCATGCAAATAAATATATTTTCAATCATAACTAATTTTAATATACTTGATTTTCTATATCCCATCAAGGTGTATATGCCAAGCTCTCTCATTCTACGTCTTATAAAAAATCTATTTGAGTAAAGCATATAGAATAATACAAATGAAATTATAAAAATTGAAATAGTTTTTGTCATAGTTTCTACTCTTCCATCTGATGAAATTTTATTCATTATAATATCATTCACAGAAAAAGATACAAAACTAAAAAATATCATGAGTATAAAAGCTACAGAAAACAAATATAATGAATAAAACGAAAAGTTTTTCTTGAGATTCTTTTTAGCAATGTTATATATATTCATTTTTACTATCTCCTTTTAATGTATACTAATATATTTCTTCTAGTTTACTGGTCTTGCTAACTATAGCTTCAAAGAAATCTTTATGATTTTTTTCATTTTTTTGAAGTTCATCTATAATTTGACCATCCCTAAAAATCAAAATTCTACTGCAAAAACTAGCTACATAAGCATCATGTGTTACCATCAATATAGTAGTTTTTAATTCTCGATTTACATCACTTAGTGTTTTTAGTAACTCATTTGCTGATACTGAGTCAAGTGCTCCAGTTGGCTCATCTGCAAGTATTATAGATGGTTTTTTTATAATAGCTCTTGCTGCAGCAACCCTTTGACATTGACCACCAGATAACTCATTTGGATACTTATACAAAGTTGAATCTATTCCAAAACGTTTTGTCAATAACTTGATAGAATCTTCGATTTCACTTGCTTGCATATGTTTTAAAGTAAGTGGTACAGCTATATTTTCAAAAACATTCAAACTATCAATCAAAAAGTATTCTTGAAATATAAATCCAATATTATACTTTATAAAATCCGCAGTAGAGTTATTATTTAATTCTTTTAAATTTACACCATTAATTACTATCTCACCACTATTTACACTATCTATTGTAGATAATACATTTAGTAAAGTTGTTTTTCCAGAACCTGATGCTCCCATAATTCCAACAAATTCACCAGAATTTACCTCGAATGAAACATGATTCAAACTTGGTTTTTTATTTTTACTGTAAGTCTTTGTTACATCTTTTACAGATAATAGAACATCCATATTTATACCTCCTTTAATATTATTTCATCTATGTTTAAAGTATAAATTTTTACACACAAAAAAACATGAGTAAAATACGCAAAAATAATCGCATTTATTACTCATGTTTTGTAAAATAATTATTTACATTTTAAATAGTCATTTATGTTTTTTACATTTGTTTTCTATTTTCTCTAATTTCTCTTTGAATCTGTTTAAGAGCTTTTTTTGAACCTCTCTGAATGTCTTTTTCTAATTTTCTATCTTTAAAACTAGTAAACAATGAATTTAAATCATATCCTTCTGGATATAACTCTTCTGCTTTTATACTAAGTTCTAATCTTTTTATATTTACTAAAACAAAATTGTCTTTAAATAATATTTCTACATTATTAAATTTGTCTCTAGGTTTATACACAACTCCAAAGTCATTTTCATCCAATAATTTTACTTTATCACCTGTATTATACTCTGTATAATTGGAAATAAATTCAACATTATCTTTATTTTCAGTATGGGATTTTAATTTACTTCTCTTAACTAAATCTAAATTGTAGTTTCTATCAGTTATATATTCTTTAGCTCTACTTAATACCTTATTTTTTATTCCCATCTTTTTAGAAATAAAAAGAGCATTACTATCTTCAGATTTTCCTATTGTTAATTTATATAATGGTTCTAAAGTTTCTTTATCAAACATCATACCTGCATTTTCAAATTCTGGATGCAAATTAGCAAACTTTTTTATTTCGCCATAATGAGTTGATGCTATTGTTATACATCCCATACTATAAAACTCTTCTAGCAATGATATTGCTAGTCCTGCTCCTTCATTGGGTTCAGTTCCACTACCTATCTCATCAAATAGAACAAGCGTAGAATTATTTGATGAGTCTATAATTTCTGCAATATTTTTTATGTGTGATGAAAAAGTACTTAGAGCATTTTCAATACTTTGATTATCTCCTATATCTACAAACACTTTTTCAAATACACTTAGTTCGCTGTCTTCTTTAGCAGAAATATCAAAACCACATTGAACCATCAAAGTTAATAGACCAACAGTCTTAAGAGTTACAGTTTTTCCACCTGCATTAGGTCCTGTTATTACAAGACTTCTATAACTTTTACCTATTTCAAAATCTAAAGGTACCACATCTCCTGTTAAAAGTGGGTGCTTACCTTTGATTATTTTTGTATATCCATTGTTGTTTATTCTTGGAGTAATACCATTTATTTTTTGACTATATTTAGCTTTTGCAAATACCATATCATATTCAGAAAGTATTTCTATATTTAACTTTATCTGAGTTATTTTATCAAATATAAGCTCTGTTAAATAAGATAATATCTTATATTCTTCAATAGTCTCGTCAGCTTTTAACATAGTCAATTCTGTACTTAAATTTGACACACTTATTGGTTCAACGAATACAGTATTTCCTTTTGATGAAGTATCTAATATAGTACCATTAACTTCATTTTTATAAGAAGATTTAATTGGTATTACATATCTATCATTTCTTTTACTTATTATAAACTCTTGTATATACTTTTTGTTTATACTTGATGTTATAAACTTATTTAATCTATCTTTTATTTTTCCTTCTGTAACTTCTATATTTCTTCTTACCTTTTTTAATTCTTTACTGGCATTAGAATCAACTTTATTTGATTTTATGCAGTAGTTTATCTCTTCCTCTATGTTTTTGCATTCTGTTATATTTAAAGCATAAGAACTTAATGTAGGCGAATAAAATTCTTTGTCTAACATAAAAGCTTTCATCTTCCTACAACCTCTTAAAAAATCCTCTATATTTACAAGTTCAATAGGTTCTATTATCATTCCTTTTTCAATTTTATCTATTGTAGAACCTGCATTAAACAACCCTTCAAGTGGTATATGATTACTATTTTCAATTATTTTTCTAGCTTCTTTATTTTCTTTTAATTTCCTTCTTACTACTTCAATATTACCACTAGGAGTTAATTTGTCTATTAAATTTCTTCCAAGTGAACTTACACAATGTATTTTTATTAATTCTTTAACCTCATTTAGTTGTAGTCTTTCAATTGTATTACTATTCATTATTTTACTTTCTCCTTTATTTATAAGTCATGAATTTTAAATAACTATTTCACTTATTTTTATAATAATTATTTGTAATCGACTTAATAAATAAGGAATTATTGTTCATTAAACTCCTTATTTATTAAGAAGTCTAACCCCGGACTCACTAATGTTAGTATTCTTTTTCATAAAACACTGCTCCTTTTCTATTTTTACTTAACTATTTTAGTCACTTTAACATTATTTCATAAATTATATCCTAGTGTCAATATAAATAAATTTATTTATCTTTTAACATAATAAAACACCTATAATACTCACTATTAAAATAAAAACAATGTTTATTCTTTCATTTATACCCAACATTTCTTACAGAATGTAATTTTATAAAGATTACATATTATGAAGTTAAGTTCTTTAAATTATTAACCCTAACAAAAAACAAAAAAATAACTGATAGTATCAAAGCATTCTTAATATGCTTTAATAAAATCAGTTATTTATAATTTAATATAATTTTTAAAATTACCCTTTATAAGTAATTAGTGGTTTCATAGTTGCCACTACTTGAATAAGCTTATATTCTATCAAACTTTCAATAATTTGTTCTATATTTTTATATGCTTCTGGAGCCTCTTGAAATAACAAGTTTATATCATTACATAGAATATGACTTTTAAATTTTGTTTGTTTTATAGTATCTTTATTATACTTGTTTTTAAGACGAGATTTACAAATTGAACGAGACCATTTTCTACCAGCTCCATGTGATAGAGAATATAAAGACAGTTCTGTATTTTCAGTAGGCATAACTATATATGATAGACTTCCTCTTGAACCAGGTATAATTACAGCTCCTCTTTCACTTGAAACAGCACCTTTTCTATGTATGAATTTATCTTCCCTTTTTTCTATAAAATTATGATTTATAGACAATATTTTTTCAATATCTCTAGATATACCTATTGATTGCATGATTTTTTTACTAACAATTTCACGATTACGCTCTGACCAGATTAAAGCTTTATCATGATTTATCATATAATCTCTTTCTTTTTCACTTCCAACTTCAATACCATTTTTATTATAAAATTTTTTAAGTATGGTTTCTCCGTAATTTCTTGACCCACAATGAACTAACATCATTATGTCATCAGATGAAAATCTTAATAGTTCAAATTTTTCTTTATTGTGAATTTTATTTACACATTGAAATTCTATAAAATGATTTCCACTTCCAATAGTCCCCAAATTTGATATTGGGCATTCCTCTTCATATGGATTTATTATTTTTATATCAGATAAATCTTTAATTTCATAAAGACGTTTAATCCATCTATCTTTTTTAAATTTCTTTTTGGAAATTCCAGTTTTAAATAAAGTCATGCCACAACCTATATCATTTCCAATTATATGTGGATAGATAATATCTTTGGTTTCAACTGCTAGGCCCACAGGTATTTTACCTGCATGTAAATCAGGCAATCCTACTATTCTTAAAACTCCATTCAATTTTAAAATATCTTCAAGTTGTTTCTTTGCTATATCTTCAATCCAACACTTGTTACTTGCTATTATTTTTATTTCACTCATACTTTGCTCCTTTTTAATATACTCCTGCCTTTAAAAAGTAGCAAAAAGCTGTGACTTTTAGCCACAGCTTTTTTATTTTAAACTACAAAAGCAGGTGGCTATTTGTTAAAATACTCTTAAACGTTTAACACCTCATTATTTTTTGCTAACATAATAACCACTTCCTCTCATAATTAAAACAATACTAAAATTTTAATCTATATGTATATTATTTATAGACATTTATTTTAAAATGTACAATATATAATTTTTATATTATAGAACCTATAATAATCATTGAAATCATAACTATAGCTAAGCCAGCAACAACAATTTTTTTATGTAATTTTCTTCTCACTTTACTTTTATCTTCTTTTCTAACCTGAACAATTTTTTTTGGTTCTTCTTCTAATTTATCTTCAACCTCTATATATGCTTTTTCATACATTACCTTACTAAGGTCAACAATAATATCATTAGCTCTAGTATATTTATTATTTCTACCAAGCAGTCTTTTTATAACATTTATAAGTTCTATGTTTCCATTAACTGCTCTTATACTATTCCAATCTAGCCCTTTATCAATCAATTGTAACATTTTTTCTTCTGAATTTGCTTCTCCAAAAGGTAATTTCTTAAATATAGACTCAAATAAAATAAGACCTGTTGCGAAAAAATCACTCTCTCTATCAGTATAGTTTATACATAGTTGATGTGGACATAAATATCTTCTATTTCCATAGCTTCTTGTATTAACCCCATTATTTGCTTTTGTAATTCCAAAATCACAAATTTTAATATTATATTCTGTATTCACCATTATACTACTTGACTTTAAACTGCCATGATATGAATAATTTCTATGTATCATTTCTAAAGCTTTTAAAACTTGTATCATTATATTTATAATTGCTTCTAGATGAAGATAATTACCTAGAATTAATTCATCTAGGCCAATACCATCAAAGTCTTCACTTACAATATAATATAATGTTGTTTCTTCTGTGCAATGAATCCCAACATCAATTATTTTTAGTATATAAGGAGAGTTTATTTCATCTAAAGCAGTACTTTCATCAATTAAATTTGATACAAAATCTTCACAAATATAGTTATTGTGTTTTATAACTTTTATTAACACATTTTTTCTGTAAAAAACATCCCTAGCTTTATAGATTTTGTTAATTTCTAAAACGTCATCAGAATTTACTACCTCATACCTATTGCCTATAAAATTCAACCCTGTCACCTCCTCATACATTTTATATAACTAAATCTATTTATAATTATACCAATATATAGGAATATTTTCTATATATTAATGATTCTAATATCAAAACGACAATTAATAAGTCTATTCTTATACAAAAAACAAGAGAGTTATCAACTCTCTTGTTTTTTGTATCAATTCAATATTAAGCTAAAAAATAATCTATTTTTTCAATTCTTTATAAGAACTATTTGATATATGTTCTCTTTTTATGACTTTTCCATTTGAGTCTTTATACACCCTATATGTAGAATATTTATCTTTTCCAGTATTCTTTACTTCTATAGATATATTTGGTTTATCACCAGAATTGCCATATACTATAGATGATACACTTCCTCCACCTGCATAATTTTTAATATATACAGGATGGTTATATGGATTTTTAAATTTTAAATTTAATCCTCCATCACTTACCGTAGCATCTCTACCTCTTGGTACATAAGTAGATGCAGATGAGTGGTTTGTAACTTGTGTTATTTCCATACCTGAAAGGAGAGCTGCATTATAAACTGTTGAAGATGTTTGACAAACGCCTCCACCTGCTGATTGCTCTAATTTTCCATAAACTATAACTGGTGCATCTTTGTAACCATTAGCTTTATTGCTAGGCCCTGTAAGCTTATTATATGAAAATTCTTCACCTGGCATTAGTAAAACATCACTAGTTTTTCTTGCTGACAATGCCACATTATATGCTCTACCTGATACAGATTGAGAATATGTTGTTGAATATTGACCTATAACAGAATTCACAGATTTTACTTGTTCTGTCGTTATATCTGGTTTTTGAAGGTTTACTTTTAGTTCTAAAGGCTTATGCTCTTTATTTTTTATCATGTTGTATATAGATTCTTTATTTGATGCCAAGTCAAATTCTCTACCTATAACAGACTCTGTGTAATTTAATCCACCACTTCCAACACTAACTGAAGCATTTTTCATTTTAACGTTGATGCTATCTGCTACTGAAGATACTTGAGCACTAAGTTTTGCCTCATCATATCCAGATTCTATTTTCAGGGCTAGCTTATTTATTCTTATATCAATATACTTCTTTAAGTTTTGAAAGTAAGAACCTTTTTTTGTACTCTCATAAGCATTTTTTACAACTTCTTCTGTGTTATATTTTAAATCAATATCATTTGGAGATATTTTATAATCTTTTCCTTCATAAGTAAGATTCAGGACTTCTGGAGTATACTTATCTGTTACAGCTTTTAATGCTTCCTCTTTGCTCATATCAGATACATTTATATCTTCTATATATACATTTTTAGCTATTTTCCCATTATATAGAAATTTGTTGTTAAAAAAATAAGTAGACACACCAATCGCTACAGCTAAAACTGCTAACACTATTATAAAATTTCGTTTTTTTTCTTTTCCTAATTTTGAAACCCTTGTTGTACTTCTGCTCATAAATTCACCTCATTTTAACACTAACTTAATTTATCTTAATTTTGCTTATTAAAGTTTCCCTTTCAAAACTACTTTAGATTATATTTGAATAGCTTTTTTTAAACAAGGTATTTAAGCAAATGTAACTTTATTGTAAATTTATGTCTTATAATTAGATTTCTTTTTGACACTTTTTAATTATATTTTTTTAATTATACCTTAATAAAAAATTTACCCTTTATTTACGAATATTGATTAAGTTACATTAAAAATTAAATATATCCTATTACTGGATAATGGTCTGATAAATAAATCTTCTCTACTATATATCCTTTTAGTTCAGTTTTTCTATCAACAAAAATATAATCTATCCTAGAATTTGACTTTTCAAAGGTTGCAAACTGAGATTTATTTAGACAAACAGCCATATCACTAAACATATCTAAAGAGATATTTTTTTCATTGAAATCACCACATAAAACAACAGCTCCTACTAATCTATTTCTATAGTCTATTATTTCATCCAGTTGCTTTGCTCTCTCTTCTCTATCTAAACCTAAGTGAACATTTATAATATTTATAATTCTTCCATAATCATCTACAGTTATACAAAGTGCTCCTCGCTGTTCTTTTTTACTAGTTAAAAAAAAATGATTATTGTTTAATATTTTTAATTTTGTAAATGTACAAATTCCATATAGCATATTTACCTTTTTTACATTTGTGGCAAATACACCATCCATATTTAAAACAGCCTTTAAAGCTAAAAATTGAGGGTATAGCACTTCCTGCAAACAAACTACATCACAATTTAAGTTCTTTAAATATATTCCCATTTTAGATAATGTTAATTTATTATTTGAATCCATACCTTTATGAATATTGTAGGTTACTATTTTCATTAATATCACCTCTTATGCAGTATTATGCCCTTGAGATTTAAACTCATTTATTTTTTAGTCTATAAAATACTGTACTGCTTTCTAAAACTCAAGTAATCACAGATTTTATCACAAAAAACCTAACTTAAGTATTTATATTCTACATAAGTTAGGTTTTACAAAATTTTATAGTATTTATTTTATGCATTTTTAATGATGATTCTCCTTTTTTATTTTTTTCAATTTGCCTTCACTTACAACAAATAAAAATCCCATCTTTTTATATATTTCATCTAATTCAATTAAAGTCACTTCACCATTTTTTAAATTTGTTAATGTTATATCCTGTATTTTTCTTGATGGAATTATCATAAGTTATCAACACTCCTTTAAATTCTTTTTATCTTTATATTTAAATATATTTATGCATTGTGATATATATTCATAAATTATTAAAATAATTTCAAAAAACATTCGTTCTGCAAACATTCGTTCTATATATTTATTATACATCATACAAACGTTCGATTCAATATAAAAATTAAATATATATCGTTATTGGTAATTTTTACAATATTATTCACTAAATATGTCAAAACAACTTTTTAAAACGACTTATTTTGCCAAATAAAAAAAGTTATTTCGATAAAAGCTTATGCTTAAATTGAAATAACTTTTCTGATATGAATTATTTAGCTTTATACTATAATTTTATTAAGCTAACATATGTAATATTTGAGTAACTATAAGAGCACAATAAGTTCCTATAACATTTCCTAAAAGCCCCATAAGTACACCTACTGGGATTAATACTGGATTATGAACCCCAGCAATCATTGGTGCTGTAGTTACACCACCTATATTAGCTATACTTCCTACCTCACAAGTAAATAAGTCTAATTTAAATAGTTTTGCAAGTCCTATAAATGAAATGGCATGTACAAGAACTACTACTAATCCAAACATTATGTAAACAGGAGCCTCTGATAGTCCAAAGAAATTTGCTTTACTTCCTGTTGCTGCAAGAAGCAAGTACATAAACACATTTCCTACTAATGTACTTCCTTTAAGTTTTGATATCTTAGTCATACCTAACAGTATTGATACTGTAGAGGCAACAAGTACTACCCACATAGTCTCATTAAGTATGCCTGAAGTTGGAAGTATCTTAGATACAATCTGTGCAAATGCTGCAACTCCAAATCCAACAGATAATAAAGTCATAAGTTCCACAAACGTAGGTGCTGTATTATCTTTATTTTCTTTCTCAAGCTTTGCTGTAACCTCATCTATAAAACTTGTATCACATTTTGTCCATTTGTTAAATTTAGGTCCAAATTTTACAGACATTAGACAAACAGACATCCATACTGTATATCCTATAGAACCCATAAGTATTGCATAACTAAGCCCTTCTTCTGCAACACCTAAAGCATTAGCTGCTGCAATCATATTTGATGAACCACCTATCCATGACCCAGATGCTGCACCAAGAACTTTCCATGAATCTGCACCCATTGAACCTTTAAAAATTATAAAGGCTATAACAAACCCAAGCATAAATGTCAATGTAGCACAGAAAAATGATAATAACATTTTAGGGCCCATTTTTAATATTTTTCTTAAATCACATTGAATTAATAAGAATACTAACATTAATGGTAGAAAATTTACGGTTATTATATTCTGATAGATACCAACTTCTTCATTTTGTGCAAATAAACCAAATGATGCAAGTATAGCAGCCCCTAAATAAATTAAAAGCATTGGATTAATAACATCGAATATCTTCCATTTTAATTTATCAACCATGTAAAAAATGCCACCTACAAATACAACTAAAAAACTACAAAATACGAATCCGTTTTCAATCACATTATACACACCCTCTCTTTTTCTAAGTAATCCAGATTTTTTATAATTCCTAATAAATTTTTTCCCAATAATGAAAATAATTAAAATAAACTTTTTTATTTATATTTAGCTAATTAAATACATATATAACCAACTATTTACACATATTAATAAAGGTTTACAGATTAATTACTTTAAAAATGAATATTCTGAATTTAAAATCTTTTTCAAAAATTATTTTATTACTAAAATCTTTATTTGTAAAGAGAATTAAACTAAATATTTTATTTATTTGTTTTTATTTGTTTATTTGTTTTTTATTTATTTTTATTATTTATACAATAAAACTATTTTCAACTTAAACCCATATAATATAAATTAATTTTACCTTATATATTATTTTTTTTAATAGATTTAGAAATTTTTCTTTCAAATACAGTTTTCAGAACATTCGTATTTATGTTATAATTTGTATGAATATACATTTTTTAGGAGGAAATAATATGAATTTAAATTTAACTAATACTATAAATTTGATGAAGAAGTATCTTGATATACCAAGTCCAGCTGGATATACTGAAAATGCAGTTTTAGAAAGCAAAAAGGATTTTGAAACTTTAGGTCTTAATACTACTCTTACAAAAAAAGGTGCTCTTATAGCTACTCTTCCTGGTGAAGATGATTCAAATCAAATAACAATATCTGCACACATGGATACACTTGGTGCTATGGTAAAAGAAATATCACCAGATGGTACTCTTAAATACCATAAAGTCGGTGGTGGTTGTTGGGCCGCTATAGAAGGTGAAAATTGCACTGTTATAACTAGAAAAGGTAAAAAAGTTAGAGGAAGTGTTGTGTTTAAATACGCTTCTACTCATATATATGGACAGACAAAAGCTGCATCTGAAAGAAATGAAGAAACAATGATTATTAGACTTGATGAAAAAGTATTTAATAAACAGGATGTTTTGGATTTGGGAATAAATGTTGGAGATTTTGTATGTCTAGACCATCGTTTTGAAACTACAGAATCTGGTTTTATAAAATCTAGATATATAGATAACAAAGCAGCTGTAGCAATGGTTCTTGAAATAGCTAGATACTTTAAGGAAAACAACTTAATACCTAAGCATACTACTAACTTTTATATAAGTAATTATGAGGAAATTGGACATGGTGTCTCTAAAGCTTTACCTGAAAAAACTAGAGAATTTATAGCAATAGATATAGCACCTACTGGACCAAGTCAAACATCTAGTGAACATGGTGTAACTATAGTTGCAAAAGATAACTTATCTCTATATGATTTTAGTTTAAGAAATAAACTTGTAGATGTTGCAGAAGATAATAATTTAGATTATGCTGTCGATGTATTTACTTTTTATGGTTCAGATGCTTCAGAGGCTATTCGTTGGGGAGAAGATGTTCAAATAGCTTGTGTTGGCCCTGGAACAAATAATAGCCACCACTACGAAAGAACTCATATAGAAGCAATTGAAAATACTCTAAAACTTCTTATAAACTACATGCTAAAAAAATAATTAACTATATATTTTATTAAAGTCATTTCTTTGTAAATAACCAATTTTTATTTTTATTTTTATACAAAAATTGGTTTTTCTATAGACTTAATCTCGATTTACTACTATTATATAAGTAACTTCAATTTTCTTTAGTTAATTTTTATATGATTCACACAAATTGTATAAAAATTTTCTTTAGCTAATTGTTGTTAAAATAAATTTTACAAGCTAACCCTACCAGAAAAGAGTTATCTAATCTGTAAGGAAATAGTTTAATATAGCACATTATAATTGTGTAATTAATAACTTTTCTTTTGTAGAAACTTTTCTTTAAAAAGAAAAGTTTTTTGATTTTGGATTTGTTTAAGAACATATTTTCTGAGTTAGGAGGATATTTATGAAAAAGGTTGCGGTTATAAGTGCTATTTTGGAAGAACCAAAAGAATGTCAGCTTAAATTTAATGAAGTTGTATCAACTTTTAAAGGTATTATTAAAGGTAGAATGGGAATTCCTTGTGAAGAAGAAGGTGTCTCAATTGTATGTATAGCAGTTGTTGGCGAAATGGATATTATCAATAGTTTGACTGGTAAATTGGGAAATATACCTCATGTATCTGTAAAAACTAGTATATCAAAAAAAGAAATTTAAGGTGGTGAGTACAAATGAGTCTAAATTCTACTCCACAATCAATAAGAGTACATATAGGTCTCTTTGGTAAAAGAAATGCAGGTAAATCTAGCGTAATAAACGCTATAACAAATCAAAGTGCTGCAATAGTATCAGATATTGCTGGAACTACTACAGACCCAGTATTTAGACCAATGGAAATCCTTCCTATAGGACCTTGTGTTCTTATAGATACTGCTGGTCTTGACGATGTTGGTGAACTTGGTGAGCTTAGAATAAGCAAATCATTAGATATTTTAGAAAAGACAGACATAGCTTTACTAGTAGTGGATTGCCAAATTGGTGTGTCAAAAGAAGATTTATCACTAATTGAAAAGTTTAATGATAAAAATATACCTCACATTTTAGTACTTAACAAGATTGATACAATTAAAAATCAATCTGAAATTTTAAACTTAACTAAAAATAAAGTTAAATGTCCAGTTGTTTCTGTCTCATCAACAGATAAAATTGGAATTGAAGATTTAAAAAATGAAATAATAAAGGTTTTGCCTAAAGACAGTAATGAGTTTAAATTGGTATCAGATTTAATCGAGCCAAATGATTTAGTTGTCTTAGTTGTTCCAATAGATAAGGCAGCTCCAAAAGGTAGGCTTATACTTCCTCAACAGCAAGTTATAAGAGATATTTTGGATATTGGAGCAATTTCTATAGTTACAAAAGAAGATAGCTTAAAAGAAACTCTATCTAATTTAGGTAAAAAACCTAAGCTTGTTATTACTGACTCTCAAGTATTTCCACAAGTGGATAAAGATACTCCAAAAGATATTCCTCTTACATCTTTTTCTATATTGTTCGCTAGACAAAAAGGAGACCTTAAAGAATTAATTGATGGTGCCTATGCTTTAGAAAATTTAAAAGATGGTGACAAGGTCTTGATGGCTGAAGGTTGCACTCATCACAGACAAACTGATGATATTGGAACAGTTAAAATCCCTAATATGATTAGAAAGAAAACTGGTAAAAATATTACTTTTGAATTTAGTTCTGGAGTATCTTTCACTGAAGATATAACTAAATATGCACTTGTAGTTCACTGTGGAGCTTGTATGATGAATAGAGCTGGAATGTTATCTAGAATAGAAAAGGCAAAATCTTTCAATGTACCTATCGTAAACTATGGTATTTTAATAGCATATACAAAAGGTATTTTGGAAAGATCCCTTGAACTTTTCAATTACTAAAAATTTAAATATATTTAATAAATACATACTAAGATATGACTAAAAATAAGATTAAATACTTTATAGATAAACTTTACAGCATTAATTCACTAAGCTTTGATGAACTACTATACTTAATAGAGAATATCGACAATGAAGAATATAACTTTGAACAAAATTTGAGAAACTATCTTTACAAGCAAGCTAGCGATATGAGAAATAAACACTATGGAAATAGAGTCTACTTAAGAGGGCTTATAGAACTTACAAACTACTGCAAAAACAATTGTTACTACTGTGGTATACAATCTTCTAACAAAAATATTACAAGATATCGACTTTCAACGGATGAAATACTTGAATGTTGTGATATAGGTTATAAGATAGGATACAGAACTTTTGTTTTACAAGGTGGTGAAGACACATATTTTACTGATGATAAGATATGTGAGATTGTTTCAAGTATCAAAAATAAATATGAGGATTGTGCTATAACATTATCATTAGGAGAAAAAAGCTATGACTCCTATAAAAAATACTTTTTAAGTGGTGCAGATAGATATCTTTTAAGACATGAAACTGCTACAGACAGCCATTACAAAAAATTACATCCGCCAAACATTGAACTTAGAACTAGAAAAGAATGCCTTAAAAACCTCAAGGAAATTGGTTATCAAGTAGGTGCTGGATTTATGGTTGAGTCACCATTCCAAAGCAATGAGGACCTTGTTCGTGACTTATTATACCTAAAAGAGTTAAATCCTCATATGGTTGGTATAGGACCTTTTATCCCACATCATGATACAATCTTTAAAGATTATAAACATGGTGATTTAGAAAAAACACTACTTATGCTTTCAATTACAAGACTTCTACTTCCAAAAGTCTTATTACCTGCTACAACAGCTCTTGCATCTATAAACCCTAGTGGTAGAAATGCAGGTCTTTTAGCTGGTTGTAATGTAATTATGCCAAACCTTTCTCCTCAAGAATTTAGAAAACAATATTCTCTTTATGATAACAAAGCCTTTACTGGTCAAGAAGCTTGTGAATATCACCAGAGTTTAGAGGAAAATATCAAGTCACTAGGACTTAAAGTTGACTACTCTCGTGGTGATAATATTGAATGGAGGCGTTTGTAAATGTTCATAAAACATGAACTTATTAATTCTTTGTTAGAGGATGCAAAAAATTCAACTTCTGATGATATTGAGAAAGTACTTGATAAGGCTGATAGAAGAGAAAAACTTAGTTATAAAGATATAGCTACACTTCTTGAAGTAGAAGATAAAAAACAACTTGATAGATTATTTAGTATAGCTGGGCAAATAAAAAATGAAATATATGGTAATAGAGTGGTTTTATTTGCCCCTCTCTATGTATCAAACTACTGTGTAAATGAATGTGTTTACTGTGGTTTCAATACATGTAATAAATTTAAAAGAAAAAAACTTACTATGGACGAAATAAGAGAAGAAGTTAAAATACTTGAAAAAATGGGTCATAAAAGACTTGCTTTAGAAGCTGGTGAAGACCCTAAAAATTGTGATATAAATTATATATTAGACTGCTTAGATGCAATTTATTCAACATATAATGAAAATGGAAACATAAGAAGGGTAAACGTTAACATAGCAGCTACTAGTGTAGAAGAATATAAACTACTAAAAGAAAAAGGAATAGGAACTTATATACTATTCCAAGAAACTTACCATAAACCAACATTTATAAAGATGCATGGTCAGTCTATAAAAAATGATTACTACTACCATTTAACAGCTTTTGATAGAGCCATGGAAGCTGGAGTTGATGATGTTGGTGCAGGAGTTTTATTTGGTCTAGCTGACCCTAAATTTGAAGTTTTAGGACTTATGATGCATAATGAACACCTAGAAGAAAAATTTGGTGTAGGATTCCATACTATATCTTTCCCTAGATTAAAAAAGGCTGAGGGTATGAGTTTAGAAAATTTCCCTCATTTAGTTTCTGATGATATGTTCAAAAAAATTGTAGCTATAACTAGATTGGCAGTTCCTTTTACTGGAATTATAATGTCTACTAGGGAAACTGCTGAAATGAGAAATGAATTACTAAAATATGGTGTATCACAAGTTAGTGCAGGTTCTCTAACAGGTGTTGGTGGATATAAAGCATATGAAGATGGTGACAATACAGAACAATTTGAGGTTGGAGACCACAGAAGCCCTGTAGAAGTCCTTAAGGAATTAATCACTGATGGATATATCCCTAGTTACTGTACAGCCTGTTATCGAAAAGGTAGAACTGGAGATAGATTTATGAGTTTGGCTAAGAGTCGTCAAATTCACAATGTCTGCACACCAAATGCACTTACTACATTGAATGAATTTTTAATTGATTATGGTGACGAAGAACTTAAAGCTATGGGTAAAAAACTTATTACTGAAGAAATATCTAAGATAGAAAGAGAAGACATAAGAAACATCGTATCTAACAATATGACTGCCTTAGAACGTGGGGAAAGAGATTTATACTTATAAAATTTTATTCGTTGTATATTATTATTGTATATTCTATAGGTTAGTAGTAATATTATCTAAAGGGAAAGTTTAAGGGAGGGAGATTAACATTGAAAGATAACAACAATACCAATAAAACTATTCAATTTGGAGAAAAAAAAGCTAGCCTAGAAAACAATATTCAAAAAAATAAAAATGTCAAACTTGATGATACACACAAAGTCATTCCTTACCCTAAAAATAGAAAAAAGGATGATAAAAAGAAGAATAACAAAAAAAAGAATACAAATATAAATAAACATAAGGTCAATAAAGATAATTATGGACATTCTTTTTTTAATAACAAATACAAATATAAAAGAAAACCATATGTTATTGCTTTATACACAGTAATTTTTATTCTTTTAGCAATTTTGATTATAACAAAACTGACAGATAGTTCGAGTAAGAGTAACTACTCTCGCAATACTGTTTCTAATACTCACAAAAGTAATACCCAAAACATAACCTTTAATGAATCGACTAATCTTCTTACTTGTGGGTAACTTAAAAGAGTTATCTCATTTCAGAAATTATTTTCTAAAATTGAGATAACTCTTTTTTATTTAATATCTATTTTACCAACCTTGAGTTACTTCATAAACTTCGTCACCAATTCTACCATTTAAATAATCATCTATTGCAGAATCTATAATACTCATTGCTTTATCTACTTGTTCCTTAGTTATTACTAAAGGTGGTTGTACTCTTAAAGTGGATTGTCCTAAGAATATCATTATCAAACCAGTTTGTATACATCTGTAGCATATCTTAGCTGTAGCATCTGGATGTTTTTCAGTAGAACCTTTTCCTTTAACTATATCAACTCCTATAGATAAACCTAAGCCTCTTATTTCTCCAATTATATCGTATTTTTCTTTTAGTTTTTCAAATCCTGCTTTAATATAATCTCCCATTTCTATACTCTTTTGAAGTAAATTTTCTCTTTCAATTATTTCTATAGATTTTAAAGCAGCTACACATACTGTTGTATTTCCAGCTAAAGTAAATAGATGTGCTGGTGCATCAAGACTTTGCATTATTTCTGTTCTTCCAACAACTGCTCCTAAAGGTAATCCTCCACCAACAGATTTTCCAAGAACTATAAGGTCTGCTTCAACACCAAAATTTTCTATACCAAACCATTTACCTGTTCTTCCCATACCTTGCTGTATTTCATCACTTATAAGTAGTATTCCATTTTCTTTACATATTTTACTTAATCCTTTAATCCATTCTACTGGAGGCACTATTATTCCTGCATCTCCTGCAATTGGTTCTATAAATATTGCAGCTACTTCTTCTACTGGTAAGTAGTGTGCAAAAGCATATTCCATTTCATCTAAACATTCTTTGGCAGTTCTATTTTTATCTGGATAATGGAAGTGATAAACTTCTGGTAATAATGGACCCATTTTTCTTCTCATATTTGTACTTAATGCAGATATAGATATAGCTCCATAAGTACTTCCATGATATGATTCACACATAGATATTATTTTTGTTCTTCCAGTATATCCTCTTGCTAATTTTATAGCAGCATCTATACAAGCAGAGCCTGTTGCGCTGTATAATACTTTCTTATCATTATCTCCAGGGGCTATTTCCACAAGCTTTTCAGCTAACTTTACAGGAGGATCACTATGAAAATATGCAAGTGTATATTGTGTGATATCATCCATTTGTTCTTTAACTGCTTGTGAGATTTCCTTATTTCCATGACCTACATTTGCAGAGCCTGCACTTGCTAAAAAGTCTACATACTCATTACCTTCATAATCATATAACATCGCACCTTCACCTGATTTAAATGCTACTGGATAATAAGGTATTTTTTGAGTCTTAGCAACATATTTTTTTTCTTCTGTACTTATCATTTGACTAGTTATCTCGCTCATTGGCAAATCATTCCCCTCTTTAAGTAAATTTATATTTTTAGAATTATTGCAATTTATAAAGATATTTTTATATAAAATTCTTTATATACTAATGTTAGTATTTTTGACACAAATTGTCAATATATGTTTTTATAATTTTCAAAATATTTGTTATTCAGAGATAATATATTTTATTTTCAGCAAATCAACTCTATTTCTCCAAAAAATAAAGAACTCTATTCTATTATAATAGAGTTCTTTGCAAATTATCTTATAAATACTATTTTTCCATTTATTTCTAATTAAATCATCTTATCATCTTTTATTATCATTAATGATTTCTTTAAAATATTGTAATTGTTCTTGTTGTTTTTTATGTTTTATATCTGGGAAAGCCTTGATAATTCTTTTTTGTAAGATAATATTAGATTCTATACGGTCTAATTTACTGTTTATTTTGTTTAATTTTTCTCTGGCTTCTAACTCTTCACTATTTATTGTTTTAAATAAAGCTTGTATCTCTCTTCTATCAAACTTATCCAATTTCATGTTTATACCATTTAGGTCTGTAATTATTTCATCTAATAAATTGAGCTTCATGTCTAATTTTTTAAGTGATATGATAGTAACAATTAAATCCACAATTGTCCATAAAGTCGTAATTACCACTATTGAAATTAATATATTATACGGAATAGTACTCACAATGTATTCTATATAGGGATGTATAAATTTTATTATTACAACAGACATTATTCCAAAATATATTGCATTTTTTAAACAGACTCTTCCCTTTACATTAAATTTTTGGTCAGAATAATCCCACCATTTGGCATGGAATAATGTTTCTAAAATAAATCCTGTAAAATATTCTAGTATTGTAGTCAAAATCATTCCTATCAAAAATAAAATAATTATATTGTCAAACCTGCCTAATACTGATATCACAAGTACTGCTCCAAAACCATAAACAGGACATATTGGGCCATTTAAAAAACCTCTATTGATTATCCTTTTGCTTGCTATAGAACATCCTGCACTTTCTACTACCCATCCTAGAAATGAATATATAAAAAAATACAAAATATATTTTATTATCTCCATAATTTATCTCTACTCCTTCAATAGTTGATATATTTTTGTGCATAATGTAAAAATAATTGTAGAAATAGTTTTTTCGTTTTTTACTTTTGTTATTCTTTTTTGTTGGATATTCTATTCATCTAATCCGATTAATAATCTAGCAGCTGTAATTCCATGTTCATCTTTTGGTCGATTATACTTATCAATCCAAATCTCAAATGTATCAGATTTCTTTAACAGAGGCAAATTTTTAGCATCAAATTCTTCATATCTAATTATATCTTTATTCTCTCCTTCAGTGATTACAAAGGATATTAGTTTTGTATTTTTACTTAGATAAACTTTTATATTACCATTCTTATCCATTAAATTATCTGGACTCTTTATATTATTATTACAAGCTGCCTTAATAGTTAATACACCATTTTTAAAGCTTTCAAATGAGCCAATTATATCTCCCTCATTTTTATCTATATCTTTAATTATTTCCTTATTTTCTTCAACTAATATTCTTGAAACTTGTTTATCTGGCTTGAGTTTAAAAGTTAACAAGCTTTGGTAATTTGTAACAATGACACCTAATCCTATTACTCCCAAAACTATGCTTGTACTTATTATGGCTTGGAATTTCTTAATGTTATTAGGAAATAATTTGGTCACCTTTGTATAAATAATAATACCAAGTATCCCACCTAATGAATTTAGAAGCACATCATCTATGTCACTGCTTCCAATAGCTAAAATATATTGTATTAATTCAAATCCTAAACTAATAAGAGAAATTATTATAATTATAGTTTTTTTATCTAATTTTTTTAATACTACAGGAAGAAAAATTCCCATTGGAATAAATATACCAATATTACCTATGATATTTGCAATAGCTCTTATAAGACTAATGTTACTATCTGTCATAAATTCCCATACTGTATAGAATGGAATTAAGTTGACAGACCTAAATCCACCCTTGAAAATGGCATAAATTGGTACATCTTTAAATAAAATTATCCTTATAGTTATTAGAACATATACAAAAAATATTATGTATATAATTGATAATAATAATTTTTCTGAAGTTCTACACATGTCTTTTTTCAATAATAACACCTTCTCTCTTCTAATATTTTAATAATGCCAACAAGTGTTTAAGATGCCTTTAAAATTTTCTTAAATTTTCCTTAAGTGTTAAATTAAAACATATTAAAAAGGTCTATACTTTAAAATATAGACCTTCATAAATTTCATTATAGATACATTTTATTAAATGACAAACAATTTAAGTGTAGAACAAACAATAACCAAAGTTAAAAGTAATCTAGCATATAAAAAATTTTTTTCTTTAAGCATAACTCCTGCAACTCCAAGTATAAAAAAGAGAGATGCAATAAATTTACCAAGAATATTATTACTTGGATAAGAACTAAAATACATGAAACAAAGTACAAATGTATATACACCTATTGCATTAAATACAATTGTGTTAGATGCTATCTTGCCTTTATTAAAAAAGAAACAGAATATTGATACTAAATCTAAAAACAAAAATACATAAAACATGACTTTTAAAACGCCCATACTTATACCCCCTAAAAAATTTAATTATAATATCTGCTTTATTTCATACAATTCTCAATATACCCAATATAAACTTATAATCTTAATATAATAATAGTATAAGTTTATATTATTGGTTTATTACATCTTATATTTACATTACTGGTTTATTACTTCATATTCATACATATTATAATCACATTCATACATATTTAAAGACTCATATGTTGCTTTTGCATTTATGTTTTCTTTTTCTACATATAATCTCATGCCAACAATATTTTCATCTCTATCACACATATTTTTTATATGATTAAATAAATAATTAAAGATGTTCTTTCTTCTATACTCTTTCTCTACATATACACTCTGAATCCAAAGAAAGTTTCCATTTCTCCAATCACTCCACTCATATGTATACATAATCTGTGCAACAACCTTATCAAATACTGTATATACATAGTATTTTCCTTTTCTTTCATCTAATAACAGCGCCCTTACACCTTTAGTTAAAACATCCATGTCAAGTTCTTTTCCTTCTGTTTCTTTAGCTAAATTATAATTAAATCTCGCTATTATATCCAAATCATCTAAACGGGCTTCTCTTATCTCTATCAGTTCTTCATTTTCATATAATTCTATATAGTCCTTTTGTTCCATACTTATTCCCCCATATCTATTTTACGTATTACATTAATCTCTTTGTAATAATACATTATAAAAATTTTTCTAGTTTCATAAATGCATAATCGAAGGTAGATTCTAAGTTACCATTATTTTTTCCCCCACCTTGAGCTAAAACCTGACTTCCTCCACCTTTACCATCTATAAGACTTATTGCATCCTTCAATAAACTTCCCATATTAACAGCCTTCAAATTTTTAGAACATGCAAAAATCAAGTTTATTTTTTCTTCAAATCTAACAGCTAATAATGCAATTTTATTTTCATCTTCTGTAATTTTATTTGCAATTTTATTTACATATTTTAAATCTTCTTCATCATAAATTTTTTTAACAACTGAAATATTTCCAATCTTATTTGCATTTTCAACCATTTCTTTAACTTGATACTTAGCTACTATTTCTTCAAGTTTTCTTTTTTTACTTAGAGAATCTTCCACTTTCTCATTTAAATTTACAATTCCATTTATAGCATCTTCTTCACTACAACTTAAATATCTACAGATTTTAGTTAAATATATATCCCTTTTTAATACTTCATCTACAGCTCTTTTACCAGCCAAAAACTCTATTCTTGTACTAGACTTATGCTTCTCCCATTTCTTTATTTTTATCATTCTAAGCTCACTTGTTGATGTTGGATGTACTCCACAACACGCATTTGTATCTAAGTCACCTATTTTTACTACCCTTATTTCTTCATTTGTGTTTGGTAAAGCACGTCTTAACCAAATTTTTTTTAATTCTCTTTTAGTTGGAAGTAATGTTTCTACTTGTATATTCTGATGAATAATTTCATTGGCAAGCAACTCTATCTCTCTAATTTTTTCTTCATCTAAATTACCCTCTATATCCACTGTGCTGTACTCATTACCTAAATGAAAACCCGTTGTATTTGCATTAAAAGTCTTAAAAAAACATCCTGAGAGTACATGTTGTCCAAAATGTTGATGCATACCATCTTCTCTTCTATCCCAATCAATACTACACTTTACCTTATGTATCTTTATTGGTTTTTTATCTAATATATGATATACTTTTTTATCTTCTTCATATACACTTATTACTTCATAATTATCTATTTTTCCTAAATCTCCAAATTGTCCTCCTCCACCAGGGAAAAACGCTGTTTTATCCAACAAAACATGAAACTTATTTTCTATTTCTCTTATCTCAATTATTTCTGCTGTAAAATCTCTTATATACTGATTTGTATAGTATAACTTTTCCATTATGATTTTATCTCCATTTCCTTTATTGTAAACTGCCTTATTGTTTAAATATACACATATTTTAGGTTAAGTTTAAAGTAATTACACCAGATAGAGCTTAACCTATTTTTTAATAGTAATCTTCTACTATATTTTAACATATAGATATTAATGTTAACAAATTTATAATTATATATTATTTTAAATATTCAATAATATAAAGTATATTAACATTGCTTTTTTAAAAACTTTAGTATAAAATCATATTAAATAAATTTTCTGAAATGATAGAATATTGCAATCTATAAAAAACATATTTAATAACATATAGCATTGTATTATAAATATATCGTTTTATTTTGTAGGGGGAGTGATTTAAAATGCCAATAAAACCAAGAAAAATATCTATTGTAGGTTCAGGTCATGTTGGTTCACACTGTGGATTTAGTTTGATAACTCAAGGAGTTTGTGATGAACTCTTTATGATTGATATTGATGAAGCTAAAGCAAAGGCTCAAGCTTTAGATTTAGCTGATGCGGTTTCCTATCTTCCACATAAAGTACATATAGAAAAAGGAACTTTTAATGATTGTAAGGATTCTGATATCGTAGTGATAAGTGTTGCAGATTCTTCAGAAGGTCCTTTACGCAGACAAAACACAACTAGGTTAGACTTACTAAAACCAACTATTGGGATGATAAAATCTATAGTAAAACCTATAATTGATTCTGGATTTGATGGTATATTTATCGTTATTTCTAATCCAGTTGATGTAGTTACAAATTATATCTGGGAAAAGTCTGGTTTTCCTAAAAACAGAGTTATTGGAACTGGAACAGCTTTAGACTCAACAAGACTTAGAAGACTCTTATCTGAAGAAACTGGAATCGCTCAACAATCAATACAAGCTTACTCAATGGGTGAACATGGAGATTCTCAAATAGTTCCTTGGTCTCATGTTTCAATTGGTGGCAAACCAATTTTAGATATGATGAAGGATAATCCAGATACTTATGGCAAATTAGACTTACCATCAATAGTTGAAAAAAACAAGAAAACAGGTATAGGTATAATAAATGGCAAAGATTGCACAGAGTTTGGAATAGGAACTGCTTTAGTAGAAATTGTAAAGGCTATACTACATAATGAGAAAAAGATTTTACCAGTCTCTACATTATTAGAAGGTCAATACAATGAAGAAAATGTATTTGCAGGTGTTCCTTGTATTATAGGAAAAAGTGGGATTGAGGGAATTGTTGAAATCAATTTAACTAATGATGAGCAAGAAGGATTTAGTAAATCTTGTTCTGTTTTAAGAGACCATATTGCACTTTCAAAGACTATTTAGTTTTAAATCTATACGATTTATTCTTTAATTAACTTATTTAGATACTCTATAATTATTATAGAGTATTCTCATATGTATACATAAAACAAATTGTAAGGAGATGTTAAATTTGTCAATAAAACCAAGAAAAGTATCAATAATAGGAACTGGTCATGTCGGTTCACATTGTGGATTTAGTTTAATAACTCAAGGTGTTTGTGATGAACTACTGATGATTGATATAGATGAAAATAAAGCAAAGGCTCAAGCTTTAGATTTATCAGATGCAGTTTCTTATCTTAAACATGCTACAAAAATAAAAAGTGGAACACTTGATGATTGTAAAGATTCTGATATTGTAGTAATAAGTGCAGGTCCATTACCTGAAAAAAATCAGACTAGATTGGATACTCTTGAGTCTACAGTCAACATTGTAAAAACAATTGTAAAACCTATTGTTGATTCTGGATTTGATGGTATATTTATTGTAATTTCAAATCCAGTTGATATAATTTCTGATTATATTTGGAAAGTTTCTGGATTTTCTAAAAATAAAGTTTTGGGTACAGGCACTGCACTCGATTCTTCGAGACTTAGAAGGCTTTTATCTGAGGAAACAAATCTTCCTCAACAATCAATACAAGCTTATTCTATGGGTGAACATGGAGATTCTCAGATGGTTCCTTGGTCTCATGTTTCAATTGGTGGTAAACCATTATTTGATATTATGAAAGAAAATCCTAACACTTATGGAAAATTAAACTTAGATGAATTAACTGAAAAAACAGCTAGAGCTGGTTGGGATGTACTTTATGGCAAAGGTTCTACTGAATTTGGTATTGGTACTGCTTTAACAGAAATAGTAAAGACAATTTTTCATAATGAAAGAAAAATCCTTCCTGTTTCTACTTTATTAGATGGTCAGTATGGGCAAAAAGATGTGTTTGCTGGTGTTCCTGCCATAATTGGCATAAATGGAGTTGAGTCTATAGTAGAAATTAATTTAACTGATGATGAACAAAAAAAATTCAATAAATCATGTACTATTTTAAAAGAATACATTAAAATTGCTAAGGATATTTAGATTAATACCATATTAGAATACATATTTAAGTTAATAGCATATTTTAAGTGTATCTCAAATTTAATATTGAAAGCAGGTAAATTTCTTATGATAAAAAATTATCTTAATAAACCTTAAATTTAAATCATAAATACCTGCTTTTATCTTTCAATATTAAAATATTAATTTATCTTTTCCCATCAAATTTTATAACTTTACTTTTTTTCTTTGTATTTTGAGATAGGAGTCCATTTTTCAATCCCATCAATAATTCTAGGTCTTCTGGATAAAGACTTATTCCTATATCTCCTAAATTTGATACTATATTGTCTGTGTTCATTATTTTGTTTTCTATCAGTAATTCGACTGCTTTTTTTAAATATACTGGACTTACACCCTTCATTTTATCTAATGGTTCTTCTATTAACCATCCTCGTTTATCCATTTCGCTCATAAGATAATTATACTTTTTATAGCTTATCTCACCTAAATTGTATGCTCTAAAAATCATAACAGATATAGGTACAATCCATTTTTGCTTTAGTTCTACATAATAATCTAGGTCTTCTGGATAAACCAAGTCTTCTAAAAAAGTCTCTCTTGGAAGCAAAAATGCACAGGCATATTCATCTGCTAAGAATTGCTTATTTGGTATTCCCAATTGACTTGATATTATATATCCAAGCTCATAGGCTAAATCATAGTTTCTAATTGATGCTGATTTTTTATCATTCCCAAGAGATATTAGATATTTAGTTTCTTTACCTATTCTCTGTTTTTGAGTAAATACGGTTGCTCCTTTTCTATCTACATTCATTCCTGATATTATAATCCCATTAGCCTCTAATAAACTTACCATATTTACTATTGGATTGTTGTTTAAATTCCAAAGTTCTCTAGTCTTATTAGCAAGACTTTCTATATCATTTATATTAACATCCTTAATTAGTTTTCTATTTGGTAAGTTTTCTTTTGGAAATTTTATATAACTTTCCATAAACGAGTATATTTTATGAATGATTATTATTTTTTCTCTATAAGAAATTTCCTCCACTCTAGGAAGTTTAGATTGAGGATTAAAATGACTATCTTCCACAATAACATTTATACTTTCGTTTTTATAAAAATACTCTTTTGGGAAGTTTAATATATTTGATAATTTTAATGCATTTTCAATATTTGGAACATACTTATTTTCTTCAAAAGCTTGTAAATCTTTTTTATTTATTTTAGTTTCTTTAGATAACTGCTCTAGAGTTTTAGCTCTAAAAACTCTAGCTGATTTTAATCTTTTTCCATTAAAGTCTTTTAAATTCATTTGTTTTCTCTCTTTCAAAAATTAAATTCTTTAGTCATACAAATATAAATTATAACATTACAATTAATAATTTATCATATTATTGGCAAAAAAACAAAAGATGAAAACATAAATTTATATTTCCATCTCTAATCTGAATATATGATATAACTAGTTTTAATTATTTAAAAAGCTCTAAATATTCTCCATATCCTAATTCTTCCATGTCTTTTTTAGGTATAAACTTAAGAGAAGCAGAATTTATACAATACCTTAAACCTCCAAGTTCCTTTGGTCCATCATCAAAAACATGACCTAGATGAGAATTTCCTTTAGCACTTCTTACTTCAACCCTATACATGCCTTGTGAAAAATCACTTCTTTCAATTATAGACTTATCTATAACTGGCTTTGCAAAGCTAGGCCATCCACATCCCGCATCAAATTTATCCTTTGAAGAAAATAAAACCTCTCCACTTACTATATCCACATAGATACCTTCTTCATTATTATCATAATATTCATTTTCAAAAGGTACTTCTGTCATGTCATTTTGAGTAACTTCAAATTGAATAGGAGTTAAAGTCTTTTTTAACGCTTCCCTATCTACATTATTTCCATCCCAATAACTTTTTACAAAATTATATCTTCCTGAACCTTTATAATACATATTATAATTTAATGGTCTTTTTTTATAATAATCTTGATGATTTTCTTCTGCTTCGTAAAATTTAGTTGCTGGAATTATTTCAGTAACTATTTTACTATCAAATATTTTACTATTTTCTAAGCTTTCTTTTGACTTCAAAGCTGTATTTTTTTGCTCTTCATCATGATAAAATATAGCAGTTTTATATTGAGTTCCTCTATCACCAAATTGTCCACCATCATCCGTAGGATTAATTTGTTTCCAAAATATATTTAAAAGTTCATCATAACTTATTATATTATCATCATAAGTTATTTGAATAGCTTCAACATGGCCAGTTGTTCCTGAACATACTTCTTGATATGTAGGATTTTCAACATGACCAGATGTATATCCAGAAACTACTTTTATAACCCCATCATATTTATCAAAAGGTTTTACCATACACCAAAAACACCCACCTGCAAAAGTAGCAAGTTTTATCATTTTCATCACTCCTTAAAAAAATTATATTTTATTTATTCCCTAAGAAGTAACTTAATAATCTTGTATTTTATTATTTTTTACTTTATTTAGAAAATACTATATGATATTAAAGTATTTAAAATTGCAAAATCTTTTATCAAAATTATAAACTATAAAAATTTTCTACTTATAAATATAATGAAAAACTATACCTAATTTTTATAAAAACCTTTTTTATTTATCCATTCAAATGCATCTTTTATATCACAGTTTTCACCTAGAGATATTAAATATTCTAGTGAATCACAATCATCCATAGCTACATCTCTCTCCATTTTAGGATTTAACCTATAGTAATTATCTCCAAGAAGTTTTTGAGAAAATAGTTGACTCATTTGAGAGTTCCCTTCTAGTGTAACAGATATAATTGGTAAGTCTGGCTCCTTATTGATTATCCAGTCAATAGCTCCCCATTCAGTTGTATCTGTCTTTATACTATTATATACATATCCAGTCCCTATAGAAAAAAGTCTTGTATTTTTATAATTTAGCTTAAGTCCACTGTCAATTGAATAAACTATACATGCTAAACTTGGGTCAGTTGCTATTATACCACCATCAACATGACAATTATAGGTTGGAAAGAATACTGGTGCAGCACTACTTGCCATTGCTACATCCACAACTTTACTAGTTTTATTAAGAGAATTTGGCATATTATTATAAAATACAGGCTTCCATGAATGTTCTTCATTACCTATATAAAAGCTTGGTACCATGACTAATTTACTTAAATCTTTCAATTCTAAGTCTTCTGGAAATATACTTAGTAAAATTTCCTTTAAATTTTTATTTTCATACTTTGGTCTGAGCATTTCTGCATAACTTTTGTTGAAAATATACTTTGAATTTTCAATTGAATAGAGAGTCTTTATCTCTTTTGGGCTTACACCATATGCAAGCCCTAATGCAATCAAACTGCCTGTAGATGTTCCTCCAAACATATTTATGTTATTTAACAAACTTGGATACTCCTCTACTATTCTCTCAAGTATGGATATACTTAATGCTCCCTTTAATCCACCACCATCGAATGTTAATATATTAAAATTCGAATTTTTCATATATACATACCCCCATATAAAATGCCTTATATATTTTAAATTTTAGTTAAAATAATTACACTATAATATATATATATTATGCAAATTCTATATTACAAAGTTCCTCTTTCTATAATTAAATTCAGTATCCTGCACTATTAAAACTATACTTTTTATTTGTTTGTACTATACACATATTTTAAGTATTATAAGTTTAAAAGTATGATTTATTATAAATATTTAAAAGTATGATTTATTATAAATAATTGATTAAAATAATATATACTTTAGTAATAGACCATAAAAATATAAATAAGGGTTGACCTTATACAAAGCCACCCCTTATTTATGTTAATTATAATTAATCTTAATAATACTTTGATTATAAAATTTATACCTTATCAGCTAAGCGTATTTTCTTTATCCTAATATTTTTTTCATATCTTCTTCTGGAGTAGATATAGGAGTTAAAGCAAATTTCTCAACCAATATATTCAATACATTTTCAGACAAGAACGCTGGTAAAGAAGGTCCTATATAGATATTTTTTATACCTAAGTAAAGCAATGTAAGAAGTACACAAACAGCTTTTTGTTCATACCATGATAGAACTATGCTAAGAGGTAATTCATTTACATCACATTCAAAAGCATTTGCCAATGAAATAGCCACTTGAATTGCACTGTAAGTATCATTACATTGTCCCATATCCATTAAACGTGGTAAACCACCTATTTCTCCAAGATTTAAATCATTAAATCTATATTTTCCACATGCAAGAGTCAATATAACAGTGTCTTCAGGAGCTTGTTTTACAAATTCAGTATAATAATTTCTTCCAGGTTTTGCACCATCACAACCACCAACTAATAAAAAGTGTCTTATGGCACCATTTTTTACAGCTTCTACTACTGTATCTTGTACAGATGAAACTGTTCCTCTTGCAAAACCAGTAGTTAGCATATCACCTCCATTTATTCCAGTCATATGCATATCTTCTTTATATCCTCCAAGTTCAAGTGCTTTTTCTATTACACTAGAAAAATCTTTATCTTCTCCAATATGAACCATACCAGGATAAGCAACCACTTCTGTAGTAAATACTCTATCTCTATAACTATCCTTAACAGGCATTAAACAGTTTGTCGTAAATAGTATTGGAGCAGGTATATTGTCAAATTCTTTTTGTTGATTTTGCCATGCTGTACCAAAATTTCCTTTTAAGTGCTTATATTCTTTTAATTTTGGATATGCATGTGCTGGTAATAATTCTCCATGAGTGTATATGTTTATTCCCTTATCTTTTGTTTGCTCTAGCAATTTGTGTAAATCATAAAGGTCATGCCCTGTAACTACAATAAATGGACCTTTTTCAATTTTCATAGGTACTTGAGTTGGCTCTGGTGTTCCATAAGTTTCGGTATTTGCTCTATCAAGTAATTCCATACATTTTAAGTTTATTTCCCCAGTTTTCATTACAAATCCTAAAAGTTCATCACTAGATAAGTCTTCTCCAACTGCTATTAACCCTTCGTAGAAAAAGTCATTCACTTCTTTATCTGTATATCCAAGTACCATTGCATGATAAGCATAAGCAGCCATCCCTCTTAATCCAAATAAAATTAATGATTTTAATGAACGTATATCTTCATTATCATTCCATAAATTCTTCATATCATAGTTATCATTTCTACTACAAGTTGTTGAGCAATCTGAACATCTAGGTACAAGTTCACTTTTTGCTAGTTCAGTTTTTTCAATTTGTCTTTTTATAGCTTCATCATCAAAACTTACATTTGTTACAGTAGTAAACAATCCTTCTATCATAACTTTATCTGTTTCTCTTGTTGGTCTATTTTTATTTCCAACAGTTGCTCTTGAAAGTCCAATTAATACTCCTGTAAGTTCATCTTGTAAATTAGCTGTTCCCCCTTTTTTACCACAAGCTCCATTTACAGTACATCCTTTACCACCAACTGTCTGTTCACATTGAAAACAAAACATATTCTCCATCTTTTATTCCTCCCATTTAATTTTATTTATTAAAATTTATTAAATTGTTTACGATTTACTTAATTAGATTTCTCCATCTACTATTTTCCCATCTACAGATATAGTAATTACTTGCCATGGTATCATCTTTCCACTATTTTGTAGGGCTGTTTTAACTGCATTTACGATACCACCACAACAAGGTACCTCCATACGTGTTACCACTATATTTTTAATATCATTTAATCTTAAAATTTCTGTAAGTTTTTCAGCATAAACAACTTCATCAAGTTTAGGGCAACCAATTAATGTAACCTTATTTTTCATAAATTTATTATGGAAATTTCCATATGCATATGCTGTACAGTCTGCTGCTATTAAAAGACTTGCATTCTTTAAATATGATGCATTAGCAGGTACTAGTTTTATTTGCACTGGCCACTGATTAAGCTGAGACTCTTGTGCCTCCATTACTATATTGTTATTTGTAGATATAGTATCTAAATCTTGTCTTTTTATAGACTTAGACTGAGAACCTGGACATCCACATGCTAAATTTTCTTTTTGTGCTCTCTTTGCTTCCATATTTGCTTTTACTGCTTCTTCATCATATTCTGCAGCCTCTCTATTTTCAAATGAAATTGCATTCGTTGGACAAGTTGGTAAACAATCTCCTAAACCATCGCAATAATCGTCTCTTAAAAGTTTTGCTTTTCCATTTACCATACCTATAGCTTCTTCATGGCAAGCTTCAACACATAATCCACAACCATTACATTTTTCTTCATTAATTTTAATTATTTTTCTAATCATTTATATCACCTCATAAAATTTTTTTGTTTAAAATACTACTTTACTAGATATTTATTTTTAAGACATAGGTCTTTTTTATTTTAGATTTTTGTATCAGGATTTTTATATCTCCTTGCTTTTATAAATTTAGTATAGTACAATGAAAAGAAATTATCGGTTGCATATGCAACAAGGAAGTGATTATTTGAAAAAATTTTTAGAAAAACATATAAATCTATTAAGAAGGATTTCTCTGTTTGAAGGGATTAAAGATGATGAACTTGAAGCAATGTTAGAATGTTTGGGTGTTACTGATAAGACTTATCCAAAAGATGACATAATATTTTCTGTAGGAAATGAAGTGACTTCTATTGGAATTATGCTTAAGGGAAGTGCACACATAATAAAAGAAGATATTGAAGGTAATAGAAATATTGTGGCTGAACTTTTACCTGGTGATTTATTTGGAGAGGTGTTTGCTTGCACTAGACTACATAAAAGTACTGTAACAGTAGTGACAACATCTTCATGTGAAGTTCTATTTATAAAGTTTAAAAGTGTGACTGGTATTTGCTCGTCTACATGTGAATTTCACAATAGACTTGTTGAAAATATGTTACAATTAATAGCTGAAAAAAATATTTTACTTCATAACAAAATAGAGTTGCTTTCTTGTAAAACAACTCGTGAAAAATTGCTCATGTACTTTTCAAATCAAATAGAGAGAACGGGTAACTATAAGTTTACAATCCCTTTTTCAAGAAATGAAATGGCTGACTTTTTATGTGTTGATAGAAGTTCTATGTCAAGAGAACTTGGAAAAATGAGAGATGAAGGTCTATTATCTTTTAACAAAAATAAGTTTGAAATCTTTTGTTTCCAAAATAAGTTTGATATTTAAACTTATATGATTCAATACACATAATTTTAATTAATTCAAATTATAGGCATTACGTCTAAATCTAGAATTTATATTTTTACTCAAAAAGTTAATAGATATCTTAATTATATAAATTAAGATATCTATTAATTTTGTATGTTAATTAGCTTACTTTTATGAAAGTATCTCATATGTCTTAAGACATACTTCAATTATATGTTTTTAATTAAATACTTCTTCTTTCCTAATAATATTTAAAAATTTTGCCGTTCTTTCATTTTTTGGATTATTAAATATTTCATCAGGAGTTCCTTCTTCAGCTATCACACCATTATCCATAAATATAATTTTATCAGCAACTTCTTTTGCGAAATTTATTTCATGAGTCACAATAAGCATTGTTATTCCATCTTTTGCAAGCGATTTTATAACACTTAAAACTTCTCCAACAAGTTCTGGGTCAAGTGCAGATGTTGGTTCATCAAATAATATTACATTTGGATTTACTGCCATCGCTCTAGCTATACCTATTCTTTGTTGCTGACCTCCAGATAACTTTGATGGATAAAAATCTTTTCTATCTAACATCCCAACTTTTTCTATTAATTTTATCGAAATTTCTCTAGCTTCTTGTTTACTCTTTTTATGTACTACTATCAATGCTTCCATTACATTTTCTAATGCTGTTTTATTTTTAAATAGGTTATAATTTTGGAATACCATAGATGTATGTTTTCTTAAATTTGCTATATCCTTTTTTGTTGCTTTTTCTACATCTACGTTTACATCTCCAATCATTATTTTTCCTTTTGTAGGCTCAACTAAATAATTTAAACATCTAAGTAACGTAGATTTACCTGTTCCAGATGGACCAAGTATAGCTACTACTTCACTTTGATTTATTTCTAAATTTATACCTTTAAGAACTTCTGTACCTTTAAAACTTTTATGTAAATTCTCTACTTTTATCATTAGTATCCACCTTTTTTAATAAATATAATAGACTAATCACATATTTGATACTAAAAATTAATATGTTAATTTGAAATCTAAAAATAACTTAGTCATTTTATTTTTAAATAGAATATATTCTTATAATTATAATCTAACATTGACAAAGATAACCTACTGCAAGTTGTGCAAATAATGAAGATGCTGTGCTTAAACATTTTTCATCTATATTAAACTTGTTATTATGAAGTCTGTAATTTATATTTTTTTCTTTATTTCCTACCCCTATATACATAAATAAACTAGGTCTTTCCTTCATATAAATAGCAAAATCTTCACCTGTCATTGCTGAAAAATCAATCATTTCAATATTTTCATCTCCAAGTATTTTTAAAGCACTTTTTCTTCTAAGATAATAACGCTACTATCGTTCCTATAATTAATGAAAATATCAGTGAGCTTATTGCTAAAATCACAGTTACATTGAATGATTTCATTATTATTGGAAATAATTCCAAAAAATATTTCATGTTAAAAATCATAAAATAAGTCCCCCTCACTTAATGTTGTTTTTTGCAAACTTTTGTCACATATTAAATTATAATAGAATTTTATTTATTTTTCCAATAGAAAAAAACTATTTCCTTACCCACTTATATAGCCCTTTTTAATATCAAATTTATTTAATATGATTGGGCTGTCTAACTCGTTTTTATAAAATTAAAACATATGAAAAAGTTGTAATATAGATATTTACATATCATTACTGCTATTGCAAATCAACCTCCGTGGAAGACTGTATATTAATCAATAAAAAATTAGATACGAAAAAATTTAGTAAAGAATTAAATATATCTCGTGTATCATTTACTTCAGAAGAATTATTATGGATGTAGTGATGGAACGAATACTGGATATATTAAAATAAAGACTGAGTATATATTAAATATTTTATTACCATATACTAAACATAAATATAGAGTTATCGAAACATCATGTCTAAATTTACTATAATTGACATAGTGTGCCTCCTAAATAATTAAATCATTATCTTCTTTTATCTTTATTGCCTTCTTAAATCCGTCTGAAATCACAAAACTCATAAGAGCAACCACAAAATATACAAGAGTTGGGACTGTGAAGTAAAATCCGAATCCTAAATCTAGGAACCTCATTCCTGTTCCAGTAGTACCGAAAGTTGAACTAAATTCTATAACAGAATTTAAAAGTAAAAGATAGCCAATAAGTCTAAATCTTTTTGCATTTTCATTTATGAATAAGCTATATTCAGAACTATTTAATATTTCTAACAATGACTTTACTATAATAAAATATGATACAACCAAAGAAAACCTTAACATACCAGATATAAAACTTTGTATAGTTGCTTCACCACTAAAACAAATATAACTAAAGCCTTTAATTCCTCCTACAGAAAGTACTAATGCTTAAAAAAAAAATAAAATTTGTAATATACCATTTAATAGATTTTTTATAAATTTATCAGACACTATATCAACTCCTTTAAAATATTTTATATACTACACCATATAATATCGTTTTTCAATAATTTTTTATAATAAAAGACATATTTTATTGTTAAAAATATAAAATATTTTAATTTCCTAAGTAAATATTTTAAGAGTAATTAAAATTATCTGTTGTTAGTGTAAGGTTTCTGATAATTAACACTATGAATATCTATATCTATATTCCAATTTAAAAATTATTAATATCTATATTAAAATTTATTAGATAAAAACCTAAATATAGTCACTAATTTTAAGTTATAATAAGTATATTAAAATCAATAAAAGGGAGTTTTAAATTTGAATGCTGAAAAAATAAATCAATATATTAGGTCAGTTAAACTAAACAGAAAAGGTATACATAGTATAAATGAATATCCATTTAATCTACCAATAGTAAAAAACTTATATCAACTTGAGTTTCATAAAAACGTAACTTTTATAATTGGTGAAAATGGAAGTGGAAAATCAACATTATTAGAAGCAATAGCTATTGAATATGGATTCAACCCTGAAGGTGGGACAAAAAACTTTGGCTTTAGTACTTATAATAGCCACTCTGAACTTCATAAATATATAACAATCACAAAAGGACCTAAAAAACCTAAGCAAAATTTTTTTTTGAGAGCTGAATCTTTTTATAATGTAGCTACTGCAATAGATAAAGCTTCTAGGTTTTCGTCAGGAGTAAAAACTATAAACTATTATGGAGGAGTATCATTGCATGAACAATCTCATGGTGAATCCTTCTTCTCATTATTTATTCATAAATTTTCTAAAGAAGGAATATATATATTAGATGAACCAGAGGCAGCACTTTCACCTGCTAGACAGATGGCTTTTATAACAAGATTACACGAATTAGTAACCCAAAATTGCCAATTCATCATAGCAACACACTCACCCATATTAATTTGTTATCCTAATTCAATCATCTATGAAATAAATGAGAATGGCATTAATAAAGTTAAATGCGAAGATAGTGAAAATTATCAACTTACTCAAGATTTTTTAAATCATAAAGAAAAATTCTTAAACATGTTAATTGATTAGTAATCCATAAGACAAACTTTTTAAAATAAAAATTTAAACTTCTAACTATCTCAATTTTTTATTTTATAAGTATATACATAAAAAGACTACATTAAATTAGTTATAATACAAATTTAATGTAGTCTTTTACAAAGTTCATTTTACATCTTAGTATAAATTATAATTTATAATTAATCTACTTCCATATTAAACTTTAATGCTCCTGTAGGACATACCATTACACAAGGTGCATCCATACCCCACTCATTTCGTTCAACACAACCATTACACTTGTTTGCTTTACCATCATTTCCATAAATCAAAGCTCCATATTCACAAGCTTTTTCACAAAGTTTACATCCTATACAATCTTGATTATCTAATATGACAAATTTATTTTCTTTTTTAAAACAATCTTTAGGACATACATCTACACATTTTGCTTCATCACAATGAACACATGATAATGAAAAATACTCTACCTTTTCTTTTTCTTCCACTGTAAATACATGTCTAAAAAATTCACCCTTATCTATGTCATTATCATTTTGGTCTATACAAGCAAGCAAACAAGCCCCACATGCTGTACATAACTCTTTATTGAATTCAAATAAACTTTTCATTATATCCCCCCAATTATTTATTCACTTTTTCAATCTTACACTTACAACTTCTATATGCAGGGAATCCACTATAAGGGTCAAAATTATCACAGATGATACTATTTACATCAGCTTCTCTATATCCATGATACATATGTATGTTTTTATATAAAACTCTATCAGTAACATTGACCTTAACATTCAAACTTCCTATTTTAGTAGTTATTTTTATATAATCTCCATTATTAATACCTAAGTCTTTTGCATCTAAACTAGAAATATCACAACTAGCCTCATTTTTTAATATTCTCGAAAGCTTAACATCATGAAGTCTTGAGTGTAATGCATTTGGAATTCTTGCACCTGATGTTAATAGGTAATTATACTCATCTATATCATCATTAAATTCTTTGTATGTTGGTAATGTATCTAATCCAAAATCTTTATATTTTTCAATAATTGTAGATTTTAATTCAAACTTAGATGTACTAGTATCATAACCTTCCATTGTATACGAACCTACCTCATATGATTTAAAATCTTTACATTTCAATGGTAAATCACTTTCTTTAAGTTCATCTACATCTACACAAGTTCCTTTAAACATATGTCTTATACTTGCTTCATAACCTGCTTTTAAGAAATCATCATCTATGTCCATAACATTTGCTAAGTCAGAAAGTATTTCTACATCTGATTTTGAATCATATAATGTATCAATTACTTTTTTCGTATATGTAATATATCCACCTGGATAACTCTTACATTCTTCTCTTTCAAAAGATGTGCATGCAGGTAAAAGTATATCTGCATATTTTGATGCATCTGTCATAAATAAATCTATATTGACAAAGAAATCTACAGTGTTTAGAGCGTTAAAAAGCCTACCTGAATTAGGAAACATTCTAGCATTTATACCATGACAAAACAATGCTTTTATTTCATAAGGTGTCTTTTCTTCTATTTGTCGAGTTAAATCCATAGCTTGAAATTGATTTACCATTTCATTCCAAAGAGGAAATCTTTCCCCACCAATTCTTTCATTTATATTTTTAGGTAGCACTTCTTTTACAAACGCTTTTTCTAATGTTTGAAATCCTCCTACCTTACCAGCAAAATAATCTTGTTTTGGTATGTTACCTCCAATTTTATCATAATTACCTGTTATAGCAGATAGAGACATCATTGCCCTATAATTTTGAAATCCATTTTGGTGATGAACTACTGGAGCAGCACTTTCATTTATACAAAATGGACCTTTCGATAACATCTCTACAGCTTTTACTATATCATCTTTAGAAACCCCTGTAATTTTGTTGACAGTATCTAAATCAAATAATTTTACATATTTCTTGTATTCATCAAACCCATGTACATGTTTTTCTATGTATTCTTTATCTATCAAATCTTTTTCTATAAATAAATTAGCCATTCCTAGAGCTAAAGCTCCATCAGTACCAGGCTTAACTCTCAAGTGCAAATCTGCTATTTTTTGAGTTGTTGGTGTTATCCTAGGGTCTACAATTATAAATTTTAAACCTTTTTCCTTTAGTTTACTTAAATTTACACTATTTAAAAATTTAGAGTAGTATGGATTAAACCCCCAACCTAAATAAGTATTTGCATTTTCCATATCCTGCATTGTAAAATTTCTCCCAGTTGCAACATTTCCAGCCATCTGTGCTGATGTTGAACAGGAGCTTGATTCTGTACCATAATTAGGAGAACCAAATGAAGATGCAAACCTTTGTAAAAACGGTCTATACCACTTTCCATACCCTGTAAAAAATGCTACATGTTTTGCTCCATATTCGTCTTTTATTTTATTTAATTTTCCCCCTATTTCACTATAAGCTTCTTCCCATGATATTGGCTTAAACTTTCCTTCACCTCTTTTTCCAATCCTCTTCAGTGGTGTTTTTATTCTATCTTCTCGATACATATATTCTCTATTACAAAGCCCCTTTGTACACAACAACCCTCTGTTCATTGGATGCTCTTTTGTTCCTTCTATTTTTATTACTTTGCCATCTTTGACATATGCATCAATTCCACAATGAATTCCTGGAGAACAAATATCACATAAAGTCTTCTTTATTTCTATTCCTGTTTCCTTACATGGTATCTTAGCCTTGATCAATTTATAACTATCCATATCAATATCTTCCTTTCCCAATGATAAATATAAAACACTATAATTATTATACATTCTTTTAATTTAAATATCATAAACTTAAAATATGTTTTTAATAATTAAATTTTATATACATTTATAAACTACTTAAATCATTATTTTTCACTCCTAGTTTACAGGAGATTACAATAAAAATCTAATAGCAAATTGTTATTTATATATATTTTGCAATAGATAAAAGCTATTTATATATGCTTTAATTTAAACACTGTATTTAGAGTGTAAATTGAATAGATTTAGATTATAATATATACAGTGAGGTAAGGTGAATAAAATGAAAATAGATATGATATATAAATTAATCAAAAGAAATACAGAACCATCAAGATGGTCAAGAGGTATAAAATACTATAGTAATCAATTAGTTGATTATATAGACATTGATATTGATGACTTACAAAATAACTTGCTAACATTTCGTGGTGGAGTCAATTCTGAGGATAATTATAGCTTTTATTTTAATTCAATAACAATAGATATAAAACACTTTAAAATAATTGAGAGTGACTGTAGTTGTGTTGATTGTCAATCAAATATTACAAATCGAGGCATCTTTATATGTAAACATCTAGTTGCTATTGTGATAAAAAGCCTAAAGCAAATAAAAAGTAAAAATGACATTCCTCCTGTTCTAATAGATATATTAGATGATGATAAAGATAAACTTTCTAAGACTGATTCTAAAGTCGGCTTGGACTTAAGTAA
This sequence comes from Clostridioides sp. ES-S-0190-01, assembly GCF_020658275.1. Taxonomy (NCBI): domain Bacteria; kingdom Bacillati; phylum Bacillota; class Clostridia; order Peptostreptococcales; family Peptostreptococcaceae; genus Clostridioides; species Clostridioides sp. ES-S-0190-01. The sequence continues at coordinate 121,350 of NZ_JACVWA010000045.1, forward strand.
ACAACTACTTTCTTTTTTAAATGATACTAAAAAAGAAAGAGTCAATTTAGATGTATTATTAAACATTGATTCAAACAAAGCAATTGCTGAGTTTAAAATTGGAATCGATAAAATGTATGTTTTAAAAAATATCACTGAATTTGCATATTCAAAACTTAATGGATATGAATTGGAGTTTGGAAAAAAATTTATTTATAATCCTAACATCCATTATTTTGCTGATGAAGATGAGAAATTAATAGATATGATAGAAGAATATGGAACAAATCTTTCATATAATTTTTCTTCATCATACTCAAAAAAGTTCATGGAAATAAATATGAGTTCTCTGAAACAATTTTTGAATGCTCTTAAGGACAAGGATTTTACTCTAATTTTTTCTAAGGAAGAATATCATCCAAAAGTATCAAGTGATATTTTACCAATAAAATTTAATTTTAAAAATATAGAAGATAAAATTGTCTTATCCTCCAAAGACTTACTACCTGTTCCACTTAGTAGAAAAGGTGATGTACTTTTATATGAGAATAATATCTACTTATTGTCTCATAAAAAAGCTCGAGATTATTCAAAAATCTATCAAGTATTATCAAAATCTAAGGAATTAAAATTTGATAAAGAAGACTCTAAAGATGTTTTAGGGCTATTAGTGCCTAAATTAAAGTCAATATCCAAAGAAGTTTATTTGGATGAAAACATAAAAAATAATATAGCAAATAATTTTGAAACAGAGTTTTACTTTGATATAATTGATGGCAATGTATGTTGCGACATAAAGTATATCTATGATGATGAAGGTGGTAAAAAATTTATACTTCCCAATATACAAAAGGAGGCTAAAATTGAAAATAAAATGCTTTCTTCACAATTTGTAAAAGAAAATAACAGATATACATTTAAAGGAACTGACTATGACCTATTTACATTTTTAGATTTACAGTTAGAATCTTTAAAGGAATTTGGAGATATCTATTATTCTGAAAAGTTTAAATTGAAGAAAATATATAATTCTTCATCAATTCAAGCTTCAATTAATCAAACTAATCAAAATTATCTAGAATTTAATTTTAATATATCTGATATAAATCCAAAAGAGTACAAAGATATTCTAAAAGCTCTCCAAGAAAAACGTACTTTTTATAAGCTAAAAGATGGAAGTTTTATAGACTTATCAGAAAAAGAAACTAAAGATTTTTTTGAACTGGTTGAAAATTTGGATGTAATTGATAAATCAAAAGATAATAAAATTCATAATAATAAAGCTCTATATATAAATGAAATGATAAAAGGTAAAGATTTAAAATTTATAACTGGTAAAAATGAATTAGAAAATACATGTGCTAAATTTAGAAATTTTAATGTTATAAATTCAGAAATTCCAAGTAATTTAAAAGCAAATCTACGTGACTACCAAATAAATGGTTTTAATTGGTTTAAAGTTTTAGATTTTTATAAATTTGGTGGTATATTAGCTGATGAAATGGGTCTTGGAAAAACAATACAAACTATTACATTTTTACTATCTGTATTCAATAAAAAAAGTATTATTGTTACGCCAACATCACTTATTTATAATTGGAAAAATGAATTTGAAAAATTTGCTCCAGATATAAAAGTTCTATTGATACATGGAAATAAAAAAGATAGAGAAAAGTGCTTTAGAGAAATAAACGATTTTAATGTAGTCCTTACAACATATGGTACTCTTAGAAATGACTTAGAAAAATATAATGAAATAATTTTTGATTATTGTGTAATAGATGAGGCTCAAAACATTAAAAATCCAGTGGCTTTAGTAACAGAAGCTGTAAAAAATATAAATGCCAAAAATAAATTTGCACTTACTGGTACACCTATGGAAAACAATTTAGTAGAGTTATGGTCTATATTTGATTTTATAATGCCTGGATATTTATATAGTAGAGGAAAATTTCAAGAGTTATTTATAAATAAAGAAGATAATGTTGAAAATTTAAAAAGACTTATAAAGCCTTTTATTCTTAGAAGAAGTAAAAAAGAAGTAATGAAAGAACTCCCAGACAAGATTGAGAAAAACTTTTTTGTTGAATTAAATAAGGAACAGAAAAAAATATATAGTGTGTATGCAAAAGATATACAAGATAAAATGAAAGATAAAAATCTTAAGAAAGATAAAATAGTTATTTTCTCTTATTTAACTAAACTAAGACAGCTTTGTTTAGACCCAAGTATAGTGGTAAAAGATTATAATAAAAAAAGTTCAAAAATAGAAACATGTCTAGAAATACTTAGAGATAGTATAAATGAAAATCACAAGATATTATTATTTTCACAATTTACATCTGTCCTTAAAAATATAGGCAAGGAACTTGATAAGTGTAAAATTGCATATCACTATATAGATGGTAAAACTAATGCTAAAGAAAGGCTTGAACTTGTAGATAAATTTAATAATAGTACTGACAAAAAAGTTTTTTTAATATCTTTAAAGGCAGGTGGTACAGGATTAAATCTTACAACTGCTGATATTGTAATTCACTTTGACCCATGGTGGAATCCATCAGTAGAAAATCAAGCTAGTGACAGAGCTCATAGATTCGGTCAAAAAAATGTAGTACAAGTTATAAAGTTAATTGCTAAAGGCACTATAGAAGAAAAGATAATAAAATTACAAGAAAATAAAAAAGAGCTTATAAATCAATTTATAAATGGAGAGCTTTCTAACGAAGGTGTATTAAGAAGTTTATCTGATAGTGAGATAATGGACTTGTTTAATTGAAGGTAAGATATATAGTAAGTAAAAATAAAATACTACTATGTTATTTGTAATTGATAAACAGGAGTTTCCTAAAATATAGGAGACTCCATAATATCTTAAGCTTTGCAAATTATATGTAAATCTTTCTTTGCTTATATATTAACCTTCTTTATAAATATACAATTAATCCAAACAATCCAGATAACACCATCATAAGTATAGGTCCAATCTTATATTTTCGTAAACAGTACAATGAACAACAAAATAAAATAACAGCTATAATATCTATATTTTTGAAAATATTGGTAGTATAATAATTTGAAGAACCAAAAAATGTCAACAATATAATTGTAAATCCTGCTGAGATGATTAATCCTAAAGAGGATGCTTTCAGTCCATTTAAAATTTCAAAAACAAATTTCGAACTCTTATATTTTTTAAAAAATCCATATAAAAACATAGAAATAATTATTCCTGATATTATACAACCAACTGTTGCTGATATAGCACCCTCAATTCCTGCCACTTGCATACCAACAAAAGTAGAAGTATTAACAGCTAATGGACCTGGAGTCATTTGAGAAATTGTAATAATATCAGTAAAAACCTTTTGTGTTATCCATCCTTGCTTAAAAACTACCTGTTCCTGTATAATTGGAATAATAGCATAACCACCACCTATACTAAACATTCCTATTTTCAAAAACGTAAAGAATAAATTTATAATCATATACTCTCCCCCTTTTTTCGAAGTTGAATATATATAGCAAATAAACAAATCAAACAACTTAAAAGTAATACGAGTATTACATTAATTTTAAGGAAAGTACAAGCAATAAATGAAAATGGTACTAATAGATTTAATAACATTGATTTTTCATTAAGAATCATTTTATACATATCTATAGTCAAATCTACAATCAATGCAGCAACGCATGCCTGCATACCTTTTAAGATTGCAATTATATAAATATTTGAAGAAAACGCAACATACCACCTTGAAACAAGTCCTAAAATTACTATAGGAGGTATAATTGAACAAATACAACTGATAATTACTCCTATAAATCCAGCTGTTCTTTTACCTGCTAAAATGCTTAAGTTGATTGCAATTGCTCCAGGTGAAGATTGAGCAATTGTAGCCATTTCCATAAGCTCTGATTCACTAAATATTTTTTTATCCATAACATAGTACTTTTTTATCATAGGAACAACAACGTATCCACCACCAAAAGTAAAGGCACTTATAAATAAATTTATATAGCAAAGCCATAAATACAATTTAATATTTTTTCTCATAATATTCCTTTCTATGTGCACATGGACATATTATAAATGTTGTACTGCTATTTGTAAAATGATAAAATATTGTTGCAGACATGAATTTAATTCATGAGTAAAGGAGTCTAATTATGAATTTTAAACATTGCATTATTTTTAGAGAAGTTGCAAGAGTAGAAAATTTCACTAAAGCTGCAAATAATCTATTTATTACACAATCAGCAGTTTCCCATGCAATAAGAGAGCTTGAGAATGAGGCTGAAACCAAATTATTTGAGCGATTACATAAAAGTGTTAAATTAACAAAAACAGGAGAACTTCTTTTACAAGAAATTTTGCCAATACTTGAAAATTTAGAAAATGTTGAATCAAGGATTAAAAACTTAGAGTGTGAAACGCCCATACATATTGCGTCTTGTATTACGTTTGCTCAAATATGGCTGCCTCAATTAATAAGGAGATTTCAAGAAATATCTCCAAATACTAAGATTAACGTTGAAGTTCATAGTGCATTAAAAGCATTAAAATTATTGAAACAAGGAAAGGTTGATATAGCTTTTATTGAAGGGAAAATCATACAAGGCGCATTAGAAATCAGAAAATTTTCTTCTTATGAATTATGCATTGTATCTTCACCAAGCTATTGCAATACTGCCGAGTTAAGTTTATCTCAACTATTGGGTATGGATTTACTATTACGAGAAAGAGGAAGTGCTGTACGTGAAACTTTTGAATCAGCTGTAACCTTGCAAGGTTACAAAGTACATGCAAGCTGGGAAAGTGTAGATTCACAATCCCTAATAGAAGCTACTAAAAATAGTTTAGGTGTTTCAATTCTTCCTAAAATTCTAGTTGAGCAAGAAATAGAAAAAGGAAACCTTATACAGATATTTATTCCTGATTTTAAACTTTTTAATGATATTACTGTAGTAATAAATAAAAATAAGTATAAATCTGCCTCATTAGAAAAACTATGTCAATTAATTTAGCATTTAAAAGGATACCTGATAAATTCTCTATGAAATAATCAAGTATCCTTTTTATAATCAATATCTATTACTTTTTATAAGCAATATCTATTACTTTTTATAAGTCTCTCTTCCATTGTTTGTTATTCATTATTATATACAAAAACTTTTTAAATTACTTCTTAAGAAAACCTTTAGCTATTTTTAAGAAAGCAATACCATTTGATAAAATTGCAGGATGACCAATTTATTAAAAAAGTGTTATCAATACATAATAGATATGTCTAATTACATATTTTAATAACACCCTTTTTAAATTTTTTGTAATATAAATAAAAATTTGTTTGTGTTATTATTTAATCCCAGCTCTGTAATTCAATAATATTTCCCTCTATATCTGTTGCATATACAAATGTAGCAACTTGTCCATTAGGATATTTTGTTTTAACAATTTCTCCAACTTGACCTCCACCTGCACTTTTTATTTTATTTAGGGTTTCTTCAACATTTTCAATTTCAAATGCGATGTGTGAAAAACCATAATTATTTATATTTTTTTGAAGCACTTCACCATATAAATTATATGAAAATATTTCTAATGTTGGTAAACAATCATCATATCCAGGTAAAGCTAAGTGCACACCTTCAATATGAGCATCTTTTATCCCTGTCAATCTATCCAACCATTCACCTTTTAGGTTTCTTTGTGGTGGTACTTTTCTGCATTCAAATACATCTTTATAAAATTCAGACAGCTTTTCCCAGTCTCTTGCTATTATATTTGTATGTACGTATCTCATATATTCCAACGCCTTTATAAAATATAAAGTATTCTTTATTTCCATAACACACTCTATTCCATGCTCAAATTATATCATTAAATTATTCTTTTAAAAATTTCTTTGCTACATTTGAAAAAATTAATCCATTTGATAAAATAGCTGGATGCCCACCTTTATTAAACAGATGCATTTTTCCATTTTTAATTTTTTCAAGAAGTGATGAAAAAGTATTTTCAAAGAAATCATGAGCTACTAAAGATACAAATTCATCTTCTTTACTTCCTGTTAAAAGTACATCTGGTTGCATAGTTTCTAGAGGTTTATGAAAAAATTTACCTATAGTTTTATAATGTTCAAAAATAGCTTCTGTATCATTATCTACTACTTGCTCCCAATTTTCGCCTTGATTGTAAATATAAAAAGCTTTTGCATCATCATCTTGCTTTGATGCTTCACGCTCTAATTTCACATTTTGCACAAAGGACTCTAGAGGAGCTTCTCCTTCAAAACTATCTGCAATTACCTTATTCACTAAATCGGGTCTTTCAAGTGCAACATTTAATGCAACAAGAGCTCCTCCACTACTGCCAATTATATTTACTTTTTTATAGTTCATCTTTTCTAAAAAACATATAACTTGCATAGCCTCATCAAACCATAAATCGACAGAAAACTTATCAACCATTTGAGATTTGCCATGACCAACAAAATCAATTAATATTATTTTATATTCATCTTTATAAAAATCGATTATATCATCAAACATCTTAGATGAGGCTGTATTTCCATGTAAAAAAAGTAATGGTGTACCATCTCCAATTTCATTATAGTAGCACTGTTTGTTATTATATTTAAAGTATGCCATATGTTTCCCCCTTTAATATTTCTATAAATATATGTTTATGATTTACATTTAAAATGACTATTGTCATAAACACTTAAAAATAGTATAACTTAGAGTATAACCAAAATCAATAATACCTTAGTTGATTTGTTGTTTACTTAAGTTATTATAATCTAACTTCTGTAAAGTTTCTTTTTTGTACGAAAATGTTCTTTCCATTTGCAACTTCATCTCGATAGCAAAGCAATTCATTAGTATTGATACTTTTACTTAAATTCATAATTTCATAATCAAAGAGAGCATTTCCTGTATCTGTAATAAAAATATTCAATCTCTCTTTCCATTGTTCATTAAAAATTTGTTCTTTTTGGGCAACTAGTACATTTACTGTTAAATCTTCAATCCTTGAGATATGTCACAAAACCCATGCAATAGTTTCGTCTTTACTTGTTGGCACAATAGCATATTCATTTCTGTTTAAGTCATTAATAAGTTTGTCCACTTCATTTTTTTCTGTATTTGATATTTCTGAGAGATGTAATTTTGAATGAATTTCTAAAAATAGTGTTTTTACCTGTTCTATTTTTTCTTCTTTACGTATGATTTTATTTAATTCTTTGTGTACTTCACTTAACCCATTTCCAAAATATTTCATATAGTACCTCTTAATCAAATTCTTTTTTCTTCTAATTTTATTTTATCTAGCCTTTATAATCTCATTATACTTAGAAAATACAAAACCAATGCAATTTATTATAATAATTAACTAATAATGATAATTGAATTATTGTATATCTCTTTTTACCTTAACCATTTTTTTCTTTATAGGAATCTCTTTATATCTTTTCAATATCAAGTCTCCCTTGTAATTTAATATATCTATATATGAACATAAATCTTGAACTTCGATTACACCTATATCATCATTAGTAATACCTTTTATATTACTAAATGCTCCAACTATATCTAATACCCTTATCTTCTTCTTTTTACCAGCATTTAAATACAATTTAACTACTTCATTTTCTAGATTTGATTTTATATCTTTACTTTTGTTTGAATTTTTAGCAATTTTTTTTCTTTTCGATACTTCTTTCAAAATTTCTTTTGAATATTCTTCAAACAAAACTTTACCCTTAATAATACTACTTTGTTCTATATTAGTTAACTCATTTATTTTATATCCTACATATGTTTCTATATTATCTATATATTTCTCATCTTTTTCATCTACTATAGTGATAGCTTTTCCACTATTTCCTTTTCTACCAGTCCTACCTATTCTATGTATATAGTTTTCCTTATCTTGTGGCACATCATAGTTTATGACTAAAGAAATATCATCAATATGTATTCCTCTAGATGCTACATCACTACTAACTAATACATTAAACTTTATATTTTTAAAATCCTTAATCACAAATATTCTTTTTTCTTGTGATAAATCTGCATGTAACTCTCTTACCAAAAAACCTTCCTTACTCATTTTATTATATAGTTTAGATACTTTTTCTTTAGTATTACAAAATATTATTACACTCCTTGGATTTTCGCTGTATATTAATTCTTTTAAAACTACATACTTATTTCTTTCCTTTGACTTGATTATTTTATCATCTATTTGTCTTAATCCTTCATTAGTGTTACTTTCATTTCCTTCTACATTTATAATGCCGTAATCTGGCGTATATTTTTCACATATATATTTTATCTCTTCACCTATTGTAGCTGAAAAAAGACCTAAGGTTCTCTCTTTAGGTATATTTGTTAATATTGTTTCCATCTGTTCAAGAAAACCTTTATTAAACATTTTATCAGCTTCATCTATTATTAAATACTTTATTTTTTCTAAATTAATAGTGCTTCTATTTATATGGTCAATTATTCTACCCGGAGTAGCTACAACGACATGAACCCTTTGCTTTAACTCAGCTACTTGTTCTTTTATAGATTGTCTACCAAATATAGCACTACATCTTACCTTCTTTAACCTTCCTATACTTGATATCTCATCTTTTACCTGTAGCGCTAATTCTCTCGTTGGTACTACTATAAGTGCTTGAATATTATTGTATTCTATATCAATATTTTCACATATCGGTATTGCAAAACTTGCTGTTTTCCCACTTCCTGTTTTTGATTTTACTGCTATATTTTTACTATTTAACAATTCTGGAATAACTTCTATTTGTACCTTAGAAGGTACATTATATTCTAAATTTTTTAATGACTTAAGTATCTTTTTATCCAATTTAAAACTTTCGAATGTATATTTCATATATTACCACCTTATTATGTTTATTTTTATCTTATCAATTATATTTTTCTCCATTATATTATTATAATGTAAGACACCGATATTTTTATACTTTTTATCATTATATATAGATTTTAGCAGAAAAAATTATGAACTAGTCCTTAAATCAAAATAAAATCTAAAAAAATACCCCTTATTAACATTGATAAGTCAATATTTTCAAGGGGTATTTTTTTTAGATAATTAAATTGATTTAAATAAACTGAATTAGTATACTTCTTAGGTTTAATTTATATTCCTAGACAATTTTTCAATTTATATCTAAGATTAAAAGGTATTAATCAATACCTAAATTACCATAATCTCACATACCTATATCTTTATTCAAAATACCTTCTGTAATTAATCGTGCTATATAGTCATAACCTGCTTCATTGGCTTTATTGCAATCATCCACATTATCACAGAAAAAACTTTCAATTTGTATTGCAACTGGATTCGTGTTTCTCAAGATATATAAATTTTCTCTTTTTTTAGCTCCTCTATTTTCAAATAATTCTCCAAGTTTATTAGATACTCTTTTAGCATATTCTAATCCTTCATTACCATAATAAAGTACTTCTGCACCAAAGCTTTTTCCATCACTTTTATTTAAATGTAGCTCTACTAGTAAATCATATTTGCCACTATTTACTTTTGGAACTCTATAAAAAAACTCTTCTTTTTCTGCTACAAAATGTCTTTCTGGACAAATTATTACATCTACTGTATTACCTTGACTTATGAGCATCTCTGCTAACATAGGAGCTAATTTTTTATTATAACTATACTCATCAACTATTGCATTTACACCTGTACTTTTTCCACCTTTTAGTATACTATGACCTACTGTTATGCATATTTTCATTTACTTTTTGTCACCTTCTTTTAAAGCTAAAATTTGTATAATAGTAATATGATTTTAAAGCTATTACTAGTAATAATATATTAATTGAAGATGGCAAAAGTTCTCATAACTTATCATTTTTTTAACATATTTGTCTTATTTTAGCATAAATCTAGATGCTTAATTTTATTTATTACAATTATTATTTAACTCTATTTCATAATAACTACTGTAAATCCAGTATAAGTATTATAGTTCAACACATTATCTAACAGTATATGTTACAAACATTGAATTATTTGGTGTATTCCTAAGAATACTGTGGTTATTAAATTTATATTTCTATATTTATTACAGATATATTGCAAGCTAAAATTTCCTCAAGAATCATAAATTTCTTATCTCTAACTTTGCTAACACTTTTATTCTTAAACTATATACTTGTCATTATAATATTATAATAAATTATTTGATAATAGCTTATTGTTAAGGCTTTATAATCAATTTATAAGTCATAAATACTTGATTAACTGATTTTTTATAATTGATGCTATTTTAACAATAATTATCACCTTATATCTAATCTATAATAATATTTGTATACATTAAATCATATAGTTGTTTTAGTAATTTTAAATTTTATGTACAACCAATTAATAGTATAATAAAAGCGATGTATTTATGAATAATTCACCATTATTCAGTTCATTTATTGATATATGTTCAGTTTTTATATTTATACTTTTTACATCTTCATAAACTATTCCAACAGGTGAACAAATAAAGCAAGAGAAACCAAAGGTTTTAGTAACTTTTTTAACTTTGCTAGGAGTAATATTAATTTGATTTTTGTAATTTTCTATATTTTCATTAGCCATTTTTATATTACTTCTATAGTCCTTATCTTCTTGAATGTTATAACTATTATCTAATTTATTTACTGATTTAAATCTACTATAATTTCTACAACTATAGTTAATTTCAAACTCTATACTTCCAACAATTATTAAATTGCATAGTTTTAGATTTTTGTCTTTATTTATAGGATTTTTTATAAGTTTTATACTAAGTATTTTGCTATTTGTCTTCACTTTTAATATATCTTTTAGATTTTTAGGTGCTTTTAAAGTATTGCTTATATTTAATTGTTTAAATACAGCTTTTTTAATACTTGTATAAACACGATTACTTTCTATTGATATTTTCATTGGAAATTTTTCCATATCATACTTATAATAATAATATATATTAGCGTGGTTTTCTATAACCCTACATGCTGAATTTGCTAATACTATGCTTTTAAAAGATATTATTTTTTTACAATTTCCATTTATTTTACCTATGTAAAAACCTTGTTGTGGATTTAATCCACCCTTTCTGATACCATTAACTTCTACAGTATTATTTATAAATTTTATGTACTTAGAAATATAATCTTTAAAAAATATATTCCCAGTTTTGCGATTACTCATATTTGTAACAACAATAGTATATGTTAAAATATCAAATACAGATGCACATTCTTTATCAACATATTTTTCTACCTCTAAAATATTTCCACTCATATCATTTGAAACAATATTACTAAAAGTAGTTTTTGTTATTATAGGGCTTCTAGATAATAACTTATAACTAAAATCTCCCCCATATTCATTGATACCTCTCATTGCACCCACCTTTCTATAATTTAAATATTATCTTATTTTAAAATTATTGTCATAACTTATAATTGTAGTTATACTTATAAATAAATTATTGTCATCTAAAATGGATGATGTTATATCTTGTATAATATACTTTAAATTAATTTTATCGTTATTTTTTATTCCTCTAGGCATTTGTATAAATGTACTAAAAGGTATTTTTAATTCAAGTATATTTTTCTTTGTAAAATTCCTATTTCTTTTAGCATTATTTATATTTTCTAACCTTATGTTAGTATTTATATCACCAACTAAAATTAACTTTTTACCAGTCATCTGCTCATCCTCTAACGACATACATTCTATTGTATCAATCAATTTTATATCGTGGATATTCATTCCACAAACAGATGTATCTAATAAATTTACTCCAGATTTTTTAGAAACTAGCTTAAAATTTTTATATGTATTAAATTGAGAAAAGTAGAGTGTATTTTCTAGACTCTCACATTCTTCCAGATTATATATAACCTTATCTTTTTCATGCATGATTTCATCAATCTCCCTATATCTATATATTAATACTATTCATTATAACTATTTCAAATTACCATTTTTAATTTTGTATGAAAGAAATATCGCTATTTATAAGATATGATATATTTTTGATAGATATCATACCTTTTATTTAAAATAAAAATATAATTTTAAAATTATAAATTAAATATTTCTATTGACTTTTTATTTGTGATTGATTATAATTTTTATAGACCGACGGTCAGTCTTAAAAAGTGAGGTGTTCTAGAAATGCAAGATTTAAATAAAATGAATAGTTGTTTTAATAAGAATTTTAATTTAATAGTACTTGGTCAAATTGTCTCTATACTTGGTTCATCGTTGTTAAGATTTGGACTTTCCACTTATATTTTAGATATGACAGGACGTGCAGACATATTTGCAACTTTATACGCAATATCAAGCATACCTCTTTTATTTTCTCCAATTGGTGGTGCAATAGCTGATAGATTTAATCGTAAAAATTTAATGGTTATATTTGATTTTATTAGTTCAGTTATTATTTTTACTTTTATTTGTCTTCTTTCTACTTTAAATAATTCTATTGTATTAATTGGGGTTATTATGGTACTATTATCAATTATTAGTTCTATGTATCAACCTACTGTGCAAGCAAGCATACCTTTAATAGCAAATGAAAAAGATTTAGAACAAGCAAATGGAATTGTAAACGGAATAAGCTCTCTTTCAAGTATGTTTGCTCCTGTACTTGGAGGTTTGTTATATGGCCTTATTGGAATTAAGATGCTTCTTATTGTAAGTTGTATTGCATTTTTTCTATCCGCAGTAATGGAAATGTTTATTCATATACCTTTTAATAAAAGAAAAGTTAATGGAAGCATAGTATCAACAATAGTCAGTGATATGAAAAAAGGATTTTCTTATGTTATAAAACAATCTTATATTAGTAAAGCCATGATTCTAGCTGCTTCTTTAAATTTATTTTTGACTCCATTCTTACTTGTAGGAATACAATATATTTTACGTATAACAATGCATAGTAGTAATAATATGTATGGCATAGGGATAGGAATTATTGAATTTAGTAGTGTTTTAGGTGCACTTTCAATAGGTCTGTTTGCTAAAAAAATGAAAATGAATACACTGTATCGCTGGTTAATGTTAATTAGTATTCTGATGATACCAATGGCTATTTCTATTTCACCTTTAATGCTTAGACTAGGATATTATCCATCTTTTATATTGTTATTTATTTGTGTTATACCTATAGCCATGTCTATGACAATTATTACTATATTCGTTTTAACTATTGTTCAAAAACAAACTCCTAATGAATTATTGGGTAAAGTAATGGCTACTGTTACCGCTGTATCACAGTGTGTTGCTCCAGTTGGTCAAATTATGCATGGAAAATTATTTGAAATTTTCAGTTCCACAGTCTATATACCTATAGTATGTATGTTCATAATTATGCTATTAATTTCAATTCTTGCTAAGTATCTATATAAGAATGAATCAAAAGCATAAAGTATAAAATAATTAAAAATTATTTTTAAATGTACAAACCGATTGGAAAACATACTTTAATCATCCACAAAATGTTAAAAAGCAACAGATAAATAAAGTATGACGCATTATTATCTGTTGCTTTATTCATTAGAACTACCTTTATTAAGTATACAATTATACTTCTATGTCTTCAACTTTTGAGATAAGCCATAAATACGAAAGTCCAGCTAATACTGCTGCTACTATCCATACAATAATAAAAGGAATATATGTGTGAAGCATAGTTGTTATAATGTTAGCAGTGCAGGAGGCAAGAATAACAGAGACTATAATCGTTGTTTGAATGGAATATTTTCGAAATCCAATGCTAACAGAAATTACACCTATAAATAAAGAGAATACAGCACACAAAATTGTTTCAATAATAATCTTAAAAAACAATCCAAGAGTAAAATTATCAGAAATCATAGGAAAAAAAGCTTCTGTAACCATAAATATAAGGAGGGAAATAATCGTCCCAAGCAACATAAAACTCAAACATAATGTAGCTATCAATACAATCTTTGAGTTCAATAAAGTCTTTCTATTTATTGGATAAGTAAAAATCAAAATTGCATTTTTTCCAGAATATTCTTTTATAACAAATGTGGAAAACAATACAGCTGATAAAATGGCATAAGCTGACATTTGTAGAACGTTAGTGATTACCCAAATATTATGGTAATTAGAAAACTCAGCAGAATCTGTATCCCCCCCTGTATAAGCAATCATAGCAAATGTATACAAAAATCCTAATACACATAAGGTAATGATACCCATGGCATGAAGATAAGGGCGAATATTATTTTTTTTTAGTTCTAATTTTATAAGTTTATACACAGTTGTTTCCTCCATTCATTATTTCAAAAAAATACTCTTCCAAGCCATTAGGAAATTCTTGTTTTACTGTAGACATAGGAATTTCTTTTAAAATACTTCCATTCGAAATAATGCCTATTGTATCAGCTATATACTCTATTTCACTTAATATATGACTTGAAATAATAAGTGTCATATCATATTCTTTTGCAAGTGTTCTGAATAAATCACGCATTTGTTTTATTCCCATAGGGTCAAGACCATTGATAGGTTCATCAAGTAAAAGAATATCTGGATTATGTATCATTGCACGAGCAATCCCCAACCTTTGCTTCATACCCAAAGAAAACTTACATACCTGTATCTTTCCAGTATTTTCGAGTCCTACTTTTTGCAAAACAGCATTTATATCTGCATCATAAAAATTCATGTAAGCATTATGTATCTTTAAATTTTCCTCAGCTGATAAATGTTCATAAAAAATTGGTGTTTCTATAATACATCCAATTTTTCTTAAAATATTATTACGATTTTCAGATATATTCATATCAGAAATCATTATATTCCCAGTGGTTGGTTTTAATAAACCTGCTATCAATTTTAGTACTGTAGTTTTTCCAGCTCCATTTGCACCTAAAAATCCATAAATACTTCCTTTCTCTACATTTATATTGCAATGTTTTATGACCTCTTGATTATCAAATACTTTTACCAAATCTTGAACTTTAATGATTGTATTCATTTTCTTTAATATTTTCCTTTCTCTATGAACCAGTATTTATTTTTAGTGTTTATTAAATCTTTCAAATTTGATTCATTCATAATTCATAAAATAATATTACTTCAATTAGACAATATAGTGTCTTATCTAAGAATACTATTTCAAATACAAAAAGTCAATATATTGTCTAAAATAAAAATAAAACTTATATTTATTAAGAGGCACAATGAGTATGACATATATTAGAATAATTAGGATATTTAATATTACTGAAGTAAAGCTTTCAATATTAAAAATGATATAAAAATAGTGACTATCTTAATTATTAAAATTAATTATAGTCACCATTTTGTATAGTTTAATTAAATATTATTTTATATGTGAGTTTGATAGAATTTATTTTCATTAAATCTATTATTCTGGTTTATACATAATTTTCTTATTATTATCATATATTACCAAAGAATTTGATTTTACAATTTCATTTTCATATTTAACATCTTTTTCAGAGAAATTAGCTACTACTTTTAAATCATCTCCATATTTAGTCATTTGAACTAATCTATCATCAGAAATAAACTTAAAGTCTGTCATTTCTCTTTTAATAGCCTTTTTATTGAACTCTGACCATACTTTATCATGAGAAATTATTTCACCTTTATGTTTTTCCCATTCAGTTCTATCTATATAATACATAGGTGGTGTATTATATAATACTTCTTTCATCATTCTACTTCCAACTTCATCCTTAATTTTGAAAGTTCCCCATAGCCATTGATGAGAAGATACAACAGAATCATTATAAACTAATCTAAATAAAGGTAAAGAATAAGTTGGGTCTATAAATATTTTTTTATATTTTTCTTTTACAGGTATCTGCTTTGAAAAGACTTCTGGCACTCCTCCTGTTGGAGAATAGTATCTACCAACATAATATTCACTTTCTTTGTTCTTACTCATATCTTTATCTACCCAAGCAAACGCTGGTGTTTCAAGCCCATGTGCAAATGCTATAGTGCTACTTGCAAAGTCATTTCCTCCTTCTGAACCTATAACCATATTTGCATTATCTCTTATATATGACATTCTTTCAAGTCTAGCTTTTAAATCTTGTGACTGTGTTGTTATATGATTTGGAGAATAATCATCAAAAATTTCTCCTGTAGCATCACAGTCTATAAACCAAGAATTAAATTCATACCCCTCATTCAATATACTTTTTACTCTCTCTTTTACACTTGGTAAAGATAATGTAGGATTTAGTTGTCTTCCTTCTCCTTGAAATCCAGATTCTTTTTCACCTTTTTTATTTTCTATAGTAGCATTTTCATATAGTGACTTATCTTTAAATGATGCTGTACTCCATTTTTCTTCCCCTGGCTTGTGTATAGAATGATATGAATCATATGGTCCTACAAGATAACCTAAATCATTAGCTCTTTTGACTATTTCTGGTGATACATAACCTTCTTCCATATCATCAAACCCTATCCAAGCATTATCAATACCAGATTTATTCATATCATTAATTACATCAATTGTATTATATCTTGCCCATGTATCAATTTTATTCACACTATTCCCCAATTTTAACTTTAATAACTTTTTGTTAAACTCTATAAGTTCTACTCTATTTAATTTAGATATTCCTTTATCTAGTACTTTTTTTATTTCTTTATCATTACTATCAAAAACCTTACTATTATAAAAAGTATTTAGTTGCATAACTTGATTAAAGGCTTGAACTATTTGATTTTTTTGATATTTATCTATATAATCTTGGGTTTTTATTTGATTAAGTACAGTTATAAATTCACTATTATCAGGTTTTTTACTTAGGAGTTCTTTCATCCAATTAATTAAATCATCTGATAAATTTTCCTTTAATTTGTCCCATTTAATATCACCTACTGTTATTATAGATTTGTCTGCAAAATAAATCTGAGGAGCTCCATAAAGCTTTTCAATGTTTTTATTATCCTTAGATTTTTCTTCTAATGTTTTAAACTCACCTTTATCAACTATATAATTTTTATAGGTTTTTGCCACATCTGTAATATTTTTATCAGTCAAATATATTTTAAATCCATACTCTTTATTTTTATTTATACTTGGATATTCATGTGTAAATGTAAAATTAATTTTATCTTTAGAATTAAATTTAATCTCATTATTAAATTCATTTTCAATAATATAAAGCACAGAATACTTTGTCTTATTTACTGCAAAAAACTGCATCGAAAAGGATTCTATGACATTGTAAGCTGATTCATTTAAATGCTCTTTCCAGTATTTATCATCACTTGGTATAAATTTACCTTCATAAAGTGGTAACACATAACTTTCGCCTTCAATTCTTGGCCAATTAAAACTAGCTTCTTTTTCTGAATTAGATTTAATATCTACATCTAAATAGCTTTCCTCTTTTTTTATATTTATGTCTATGTTTTCATCAGGATATGTCCATGATGTCTCTGTTTTTGTCTGTTTAAAATTTGATACTTTCCTTTCTTTTAATGGTTCAGATATCTTTTCCTTTAAACCATTAGATTCTACTGATACCTCAAAAGTTTCTGGTTTTACTTCAAAATTAAAGTCCAGATTTTTGACATTATACATAGATGATGTGTCATTAATAACCTCACTACTACTACATCCAGTGATAGTAGTTGCAATAATCATACAACTTGTAAATACCGAGAATATTTTTTTCATAAAATCCACCTCCTCGATAAATATATCACCCTTATGTTACACCAAAGTTACAATTTACTTTGAATTTCACTATCTATTAATTGAAGATTATATTGTTGAATTAATTCTATTAGACGTTCTGCATATATGTTACTTCCACTTTCATCTTTTGCAGTGCTATAACCTGCTTTTTCTAATGCTTTAGCTTGATAGATATATGTTTTTGCATCAAATACACCATTGGCTTTATATCTTTTATTTGTAGCTAAAAATTCTGCATGGTCTTTTATAGATTCACTTTTATCATCATATATTCTAAATTTATCATCTATAATTGTATCTAAATGTTCTTTTGTTTCTAAAGTAACTGATTTTCCTTTCCAATAGGCATCAGCCTTTATACCAAATAAGTTATTATACTCTTTTGCTAAACTTGATTTACCCCAACTAGATTCAATTATTGCTTGTGCAATGGTTATAGATGGCAATATTTTATAATTTTTATAGTTTTGTATAGCAGATGTTTCAATCTCATTAATAAATTTCATATATTGTGTATCAGATTTTAATCTTTCTGGCTTTATTCCATAATCTTTAAGGTCCTCTATATAATCATTAACCAATCTTTTTTGTTTATTATTAAATTTCAACTCATCTAAAACACTACTTAAATTTTCTACTTTATTATTTTTAGAAAAATCTTTAACAAATAAATCTGATATTTCTTTTATTTGTGAATCATTAACTTTTTCTAACTTATTTTTATTTAATACAGCAATGATAGAAGCTACATACTTCCAATTAACTTGTGCATTATTTTCACTTGCTAAATCAGCATATTCTATATACTTACTAACATCTATATCAGCCTTATTTATCTCTTTAATTGAATATTCTTTTACTAACACACCTATTCCAACTATTATTATCAGTATTGCTATAATGAACTTCTTATTCTTCATAAATTATTTCCTCCCTTATATTCTCTACAGAATACAATATACCCTACTTTTGTTACATATTCTTTACGAAATTATGAAGATTTTATGAAGATTTATGTAATATATTTAATTTAAAGCACGATTATTGTTATAATATATAGGTTTGCATTAAATAAAAAATAGTTAAAATAAATTTAAAATTAGATAAATTTATTTTAACTATTTATACACTAAGACATTATTTTAATTTACTTCTATTAATTTCTATAGATTTTTCTAATACATACTCTTCTCCATATACAATAATTTTTATTGGTTTTCCCTTTAAATTTTCTATCTTAATTAAATTACTACATACATCAACATGGATATTATTATATCTATAATTTATATTGAAAGAATAATTATTCCATTCTTGAGGTAACTTAGGCTCAAAAGATAGTGTTTCATTCCATGTTCTCATCCCTGCAAATCCATGTATAATAGAAAGCCATGAGCCAGACATTGAAGTTATATGAAGACCATCATTAGTATCATTATTATAATTATCTAAATCAAGCCTAGCTGTTCTTGAGTATAATTCATAAGCTTTTTTTAAGTCATCTACTTCAGAAGCAATAATAGAATAAACACTAGAAGATAAAGAAGACTCATGTACAGTATATTTTTCATAAAAATCAAAGTTTCTCTTTTTCTCTTCTTTAGTAAACATATTCCCAAAATAATAAATTCCTTGTAACACATCTGCTTGTTTTATAAAACATGACCTAAGAATCTTGTCCCAAGACCATTTTTGATTAAGAGGAAGATTCTCTTTTGGCAAATCCTTTACCTCTATAAATTCCTTATCTAAAAAATTATCATTTTGAACTATTATTTGTAATTCTTCATCATATGGCAAATACATTTTATTTGATATTATTTTCCAGTCCTCAATTTCCTCTTTACTTACATTATTTCTTTTAATACATTCACTGTACTCTTTTTCTAATTTTAAGATGTTTTCTACAGCATATTCTAAACACCACTTAGCTATATAATTAGTATACCAATTATTATTGATGTTACTTTCGTATTCATTTGGGCCTGTAACTCCGTGTATCATATATAAATCTTTTCTTGTAGATAAATGTACCCTACTAGCCCAAAATCTAGCTACTTCTACTATTACATCTATGCCCTTTTCTTTTATATATCCAAAATCACCTGTATAATTTGTATAATTATATATTGCATATACTATACTTCCATTGCGATGAATCTCTTCAAATGTTATCTCCCATTCATTATGACATTCCACTCCATCGAAAGTAACCATTGGGTATAGTGCTCCCTTAAGTCCAAGTTTTTTGGCATTATCTTTTGCTTGCTTTAGCTGATTGTATCTATATACTAAAAGATTTCTTGCTACACTCTTATCTGCTACACCTAAATAGACTGGAAGACAATATGCTTCTGTATCCCAATAAGTAGCACCTCCATATTTTTCACCAGTAAAACCTTTTGGCCCTATATTTAATCTTGAATCTTCTCCATAATAAGTCGAGAATAATTGAAATAGATTATATCTTATACCTTGTTGACTACTCTTATCTCCTTCTATCTTTATATCTGCACTTTCCCATCTTTTATTCCACAATTTTGTATGTTCATTTAAAATTTCTTCATACTCTTTAGATATTTCTATATTTAAGATATCATCACATTTCTTTAATAACTCATTTTCACTATAATCTCTAGTGGAAGTTATTGTTACATATTTTTCTATTCCAATAGTTTCGTTTTCTAAAACATCCATTGTTATTGAATTTTCACAGTAATTATCAGTACTTAAATAAGATATATCATCTACTTTACCTCTTGCTTTAATATGCATCGTTGCACCTACTGTAAATATGGGTGTCTTAAATGTATTTTCTTTTGTACGTGAAAGTATATTTCCTCTATATTCTGAGGAACTTGAAGAAACTGCATTCCAAAATTCTTCTTCGTAATTTGAATCTTCGTTTTTTATATTTGAATCTAAGTATGGAATAAATTTTATTTTAGCACTAGAATTCAAAGCTTTTATATCATACTTTATTACAGCTAATTCCTTAACTGATACGCTTAAAAATCTTGTTATATTAGCTTCAAATTTTTTACCATTAATATTCACAGTAAATTTACGTTTTAAAATACCATTTTTCATATCTAATTCTCTATAAAAATTTTCAACATTACATTTTTCAAGGTCTAACTCTACCCCATCTATGAAAATTCTTATCCCTATATAGTTAACTGAGTTAGGAATTTTACCAAAGTATTCTGGGTATCCATTTTTCCACCATCCAACACGAGTTTTATCAGGAAACCATACTCCAGCTATATAAGAACCTCTATGGCTATCTCCACTATATCTTTCCTCATAGTTTCCTCTCATACCCATATAACCATTGCCTATACTCATTATAGACTCTGCTAATCTATTTTCTTTAATTTCAATCTTGTCTTGTATAACTTTCCACTCATTTATATTATCAAACAAACATTTCATATAATGCTCCTAACTATATACTTATTATACTCACTTAATATATACTTAAAATTTAACTGACTTGTTGAATTTACAAGTAAATTTGCTTTTTTTAGATTTTTATAATCTCCAACTCCAACAGAAAACATATTGGCTGAGTTTATAGCATCAATACCTGCACTTGCATCTTCTATTCCTATACAATTTTTAGGATTTACACCAAGTCCCTTTGCTGACATAAGAAATATATCTGGATATGGTTTGGTGTTCCTACATTTTGACGCATCTGCTATAAAATCAAACTTATCACTTATGCCTAGATGTTTTAATACATTTGTAGCATTCTTGCTTGCAGAAGACAACCCTATCTTTACATCATTAGATTTTATATCATCAAGTAAATTTTTTATACCTGGCAAAATATCATTTGAAGTTATTTTGTTTATTAAAGATACATAATAGTTATTTTTGTCTTCTGCCATTTTCATTTTTTCTTCTTCTGAAAATAAATCTTTTTTATATCCATATTCTAATATTTTATTTAATGACTCCATTCTACTTATACCCTTTAAAGACTCATTAAATTCTATATCTATATCTATGCCAATGTCATCAGCTAGTTTTTTCCAAGCTAAATAATGATAATATGCTGTGTCTGTAATCACTCCATCTAAATCAAATATAAATGCTTCTAGCATTCTTGTACCCCTTTCTCTATAAGGATTTTTTAGACTAATAATTAATTTATTTTGTGTCTATACCTTATATTTAAGATATTCTCTATAGAACTATTTAATCCAATTCACTCTTTAATTCAAAATCAACTTCTATTTCACTCTCTTGCACACCATATTTTTTTATCATTTTAGAAAAATTTGACCACATTTTTCCAGAAAAAGCATTTAAATAATTTATATTACAAATAAATTTGCCATCTTCAATCTCTTTCTTATATAGTTGTGGACCCACTATATATACAGGAAACATAGCCCATGCTTTTTTTCCTCTGTATTTTTTTATAACTTTTGTATAGTTGCCATTTTTCATAATACATACTAAAAATACACATACAAATATTTTTTCTTCAACATCTATACCAAAAGAAAAGGATATATCTTTTCCAAACTCCTTTTCTATTTTACACAAATCCTCTTTAACCTGTTTTTCAAGTTTTCTTGAAGCTTCATTGCAAAATTTTTTAATCTCACTAGATGGAATTGGAATCCAAAGTGGCATGTCTGATATATAGTCTATACTTTTATCATCAAATGGCAACTCTCTTCGCTTCATTTCCGCTATAGCAGACATATAACTTTTATCCGATACAAAAAAAGTTGCAATTTTATTATTATCCACATATATATTAACTGGACATTCCTGTTTCTTATTATTTATTGAAATTCTAGTAATATCATTATATGAATACTCTTTTTCACTCCCTATACATTTACGAACTTTAATATTATATAAATCAAAAATAATATACTTTCTTGTATATTTGAGAATTGAAATTAATCCATATATTGTAAGTACAAGAGTAATTAATAATATATAGTACTGTTTAATATATACACAAAATACAATTAATACAATCCCAATTGATAAAAATATTAAACCTAAAATTAGATTCACGATACTAGATTTTACTGTAACTATATATTCTTCATAGTCATTCATGTTTTCCCTTCCCTCTACTTATTCAGTAATTATACATCTTTACTTAACTACAAAATAATTAAAAATTTCAATATTAATTTTTATTCAAATAAAAACTTTACTTAACAAGTTTTACTGCAAATAATTTGTATATAAAATTATACTGAATTCACTTATTATAATTAATGATACTTTGTTTAAATAATATAAAAAGTTATAGTATAATCTAACAAACACATGGTTATATTATTTTAAAATAATAAACTTGTATTTTTTTAATGTTATTTCTTTCTTTAAATCAACTATTTTTTCTTCATATAAATCTTTTACTTTTCTATTTACCAAATAATCTGGTAATCTTAAGGTTAAATCTTTGGATGAATTATTTATTATTATTGTAATAGATTCTTTCCTTAATATAATTGTTCCATTTTCTTTATCTGCTAGTATCCATTCATTTGATACAGTTCTAAGTTCTCTATTTGATTTACGAAGTCTAATAATCTTCTTCATAAAATCAAGTATATCTTTATTCCACTTTCCTTCATTCCATTCCATACATTTTCTTTGTCCTTCAGATACTGGACTTAGTTCTCCTTGCATTCCTATTTCATCACCATAGTATATACACGGACCTCCTGATTGTATAAACATAAACAAATATGCAAGTTTAAATTTATCCACATTTCCATCAGCATAGCTCAATATTCTAGTAGTATCATGACTTCCAAGTAAATTAAAAATAACTTCATTAACTTGCATTGGATAGCTTACTATTACATCATTTATCATGTATTTAAATTCTTCAGCATTTATCTCATTTGTACAAAAGAATTGTTTCATAGCTTCTGACATTAAATAATTCATAACTGAGTCAAATTGGTCTCCCATCAACCATGGTAAACTTCCATGCCAAATTTCTCCTAATATATATATATCAGGTTTTATTCTTTTAATCTCTTGTCTGAATTTTCGCCAGAAAACATGATCTACTTCATTTGATACATCCAATCTCCATGCATCTATATCAAATTCTTGTATCCAATACCTCCCTACACGCAATAAATACTCTATTACTTCTGAATTTTCTGTGTTAAGTTTTGGCATGTATTTTTCACACCCAAAAGTTTCATAAGGTATGTTTTTTTCATCTATTTCTTCTATTGGAGTATCAACTTTACTTATATCTTTTATATAAAACCAATCTTTATATCTCGAATTATTCTTATTTTTAACTACATCTTGCCACTGCTTAGAATAATATCCTATATGATTAAATACAGCATCCAACATTATTTTTATATTTCTTTTATGGGCTTCTTCTATTAGTTTTTTCAAAGTAGATTTATCACCTAAGGTAGGGTCTATTTCCATGTAGTCCATCGTATCATATCTATGATTAGTTTTTCCAACTGTAATAGGACAAAAATAAATTCCATTTATCCCTAAATCGCTCAAATAATCTAGGTGGTCTATTACACCTTGTAAATCTCCACCTGTAAAATTATCTCTTGTTGGAATAGCGCCCCATATATCTACTCCTTCTGGATTTATAGATGGATTTCCATTTGCAAATCTATCAGGAAATATCTGATACCAAATAGTTTCCTTTACCCAATCTGGAACTTTAGGTATATCTATATAATTCAAATATGGATATCCAAAAAAATTACTTATTTCGCATAACTCTTTTTCATCATTTTCGTTTCCTAATTTTATTATCTTTTTCTCTGTAAATAAAATTTTTTCTTCTTGACCTTCTATTATAAATCCATATCTCGAACGTTTATTTAAAGGCTTACACTCAGCTATCCAATAATCAAATAATTCTGTTTCTACTTCTTTGTTCATTGTTATATTTGTTCCACCAGACCAACCAAGTCCAGATGCATTTAGATTCCCTCCTCCTGCACCTCCTTTGTCCCATACATATTGGTCTCCTATCCTTAAGGTCACTTTTTTTGCCTCATTTTTTTTGGTTCTAATTCTTATATGTAATGTTTCTCTATCATAGCCATAAGCATAGTTGCTCATTGGTATATGTAGTATAGCCTCTTTTGTTAAAGTTTGTTGAGTTGATTCTGTGATTTGATTGCTTAAGGTTATATTTTCTTTATTTTTATTAGACAACTTTATCCCTTCTTTCTAATAATTTGCATGATTTAAAGATAGGTTAATGTATTTAACTATTATATCATAATAAAAAGATATAATAGTTAAATATAATAGTAATAGTTTTCTAATTTGAGACAATCATTTTTCTTAAACTTAAACTCTTCTCTATTATCATTTTTTACAAAATAAAAACCTCTAGTATTTTCCTAGAGGATACAATATTCTGCTATTAATTTTTATACTAACTTTCAAATTATTTAAAAAGACTCTATATGCCATATTAGTTCTTTATGCTATATTATTAGATTTAACTTTTTCTATGTTTAAAAAATAAGTTTCTCTTTCTTTAAATAATGATACATATTTAAAATCAAGATATTTAAGCATATCGTAAGCCACATCAAAATCTTTGCAGATATCTTCTACTCTATGAGAGTCAGAACCTACAGTAACTATAAAACCACCAAGTTCTCTATATCTTTTTAAGATATCTTCATTTGGATGTATGGCATTTAATCCATATCTATAACCAGATGTATTTAACTCTATTCCACTTCCATTATTAATTATTGACTTTAAAACTTCATCAATAATATCTTTAAAATCATTATATATCACTCTGTTATCTGAATATATCCCATATCTAGATATATAATCTAAATGTCCATATATATTATAATCTTTAAACTCATGATTAGTTTCAAGTATGCTATTAAAATATTTATAGTACGCATCTTCTTTGCTAAGTCCTTCAAAGTATTTTTTTGATGGAACAGGTACGTTATCAATTGTATGAGTTGAACACAATATAAAATCAAAAGGATGTGAACTTATTACATCTTTTATTTCATTTTTTAAATGTTTTCTATATCCTACTTCAACACCTAATAATAATTCTATATCCTTTTTATACTTTTCTTTTAGTGTATTAAACACTGGGACATAGTTGTTATAATCTATACAAAATCCCTTCCCTTCATCATGTTCTAAATGGTCTGTAAAAGTTAAATATCTAACACCTATACTTATAGCTTTTTTTATTGTATCTTCCATTGAATCCTTTCCATCACTTGAAAAATTAGTATGAATATGATTATCAATTAAATTCATATTATCCCTCCCTTTATTTTATCTATCTTAATTATACTACAGGTTTATTGTATACAATTGTTAAAAGAAAATGATAATAGTTAAATTTTATTTACAATACTTCCTCTTAAATAAATATTTTATTTTTACAATAAAAGAAGTGTCTATCTTTTGATTTAAAAAAATCAATGCAGACACTTCCTTATTAATATATTTTGGTTAATTTATCTTTTAAAAATTTTCATTTTTTGACAAATTTTAGTGGTTATATATCCAATCATATAAAAAGCGGCATAAAGTAAAATATAGATATATGCTGAATCATTTAAAAACATATACATTAATATTATATAAGTTATTAAAGATACTACAAGTGATAAAATCCAGTTGGTTTTACTCAATACACAAACTATCCCTTGAATTAAAAAGGCAATTGGAAAAATTAAAATCATCCCTATTACAAAAATCCCTTTAGAATGAATATCTGGTATATTGAATATATCTGTAGCAAAAGTCAAAAACACCAATAACATTATGATTGTAGGAAATATAATACTAAAAACATTACTCTTTTTCATAATAAATTTTCCTTATTTGTAATTTTGAATTGGTTATTTAATGAAACTCATTAAATATAACCATTAAATTAATAATTTAATTACTTTGTCGCCTCAATTTCTCCCATCATTCTAACTAAGTCTTGTCCATATTGACCACCAGCCCAATTATTAGAAAGACTTTCAACTGTTTTAGCTTTCCCAAACAAAGATTTTTCATGTCTAGGGTCTACTGGATTTGAAAGTGGATAACCCTGTTGTCCTGCATATAGACATAAATGTTGAATTTGAGCTAGTATTCCCTCTTCCCAAGTATCAAATTTTGAGTGTGCATTTTTGTCAGTATCAGAACCACCAACAGAAGTCTTAAGTCCACAAGGATTCTTAAAAGATGCATCTAATACTCCACCAAAATTACAGAAACCAGTTTCTTTTGCTGATTGAGCTACAGCTAAAACAGGATTTACACCTTCTTGAACAGCTGTATCATACAGTATTGGTATTAATTCTATAAATAAATCATTGGCTTTTTTAGATTTTGCCCATTTTAAACAAGCTTCTAAGCTAGCTGTTGGTTCACCTAATATACTTGTCTCATCTTTCATAGGTGAATCCCCTTTTGTAGACGAATCACCATTATTCTGTGCAGCAGAAACACACTTATTATATACACTATCGCTTATTGAGCCTAATCTAGTAATCTTATCTGCTCCTGCTAGTATGGATTTATCACTATCTTCTGATACTAATACAATTGGATTATCTTTAGCAATTGTAGAACCTGTAAGAGCATTTACTAAATCATATCCATCACTTAAATAAAATTCTGATGAATCTGGATAAAATTCTTTTATAACTTTTTTATTTGTATCATATCTATCTGAACCACCAAGTCTCTTAGAGTTAGTCTTGTTAACTAAACTCGTACTCATAGAAATACTTCCACCTACAGCATATGATTTTACATTACTTGTTGAAAAAGGAACACTTTTTCCATCTGTAAGTACTATAGGAGCTACATCTCTTACTGAGACAGGTGCAGCACTTATAGTATCAGCCTCTCCTTTATATGCATTAGTTAATATAACTTCATCAACTTTTTTAATGCTACTTACTTCTTTGGCAACACTATAACTAGTCTTTATTCTATCATCTCCACCTAATCTAGTTACTTGTGCTCCTGTATTTTTCAGTTCAGTTTCTACTGACTTACTTATTGATAACTCTTTACCTATTATGTATATCTTTTTTACATTTTTTAATCTTTGTTTTGTCTCATTTGGTATGTTACTTTTTTGAGCAAGTAAAATCGGAGCATCTACAGCACCAGCAAGACCACTTGCTGAAAGACCATCTGCTATAGAACTATCCATATTTACCACAATTGCTGTATCATAACTCGTTTTATCTGCTATTAATCCAGCCGTCTCGTATATGTTCTTACCTTTAATGGTATCTGATGTTAATGCACTTACATTAGGTGCGTTCATTAGAAATATAGCTAATGTTAAACCTAATGCTAAAACTCTTTTAATTGTTCTCATATTCTTCCCCCTTGATATATCAAGTTTAATCCAAAAATGACTATAACATAGTAATACATCTACGCTATAGTCATTTATTATAATTTAATAATTATATGTTTCTTATTATATCATAAATTACAAAAAGTTTCCATAATATTAGATAGATTAGAGAAAAAATTTACATTTTAGTTACAATTTTCCATTTTTTAATTCTAATGTATACATATTTGGTAACAATTTGTAATAAAAGATAGTAAATACACTTTGTATTCATTTTAATATTATACAATAATGAAATTTATTGCATATAAAAATTTAATAAAAATTATATAAGACTTTCACTATTGAATAAACATATTATAAAAAGCAATAAAAGATATCTTTTATTGCTTTATTTGAATAAACGAAATATAATGTATTGCGTAGGAGATAAGAACCAAGGAGTCAAAAAAATGATTTCTCTTCTGCTCCTATCTTTAATACCTGTACTGACTGGTGGTACTGTAGCTCTTTTCAATAACAGCACAAAGACAATTTAGGATTTGTTTTTTTCAAAAATCATATTATCATTTATCATTTGCATGTTATTTGCTATTACACTGTTCTTTCTATTTATTGTACTAATTGTTATTTTACAGTTAATGAGAAAAATAACAATCAATATTTCACTGCTTCTTTCTTTAATGTTCGGTTTTGCTCTTGAAACCCTTATTATTGTATTTGTAACTACATGTGCAGGAACAATTGTAATAAATTTAAGCAGAAATATTATAGTAACAAGTGTAGCAGGTATGACTAATCCTTCATCATGATATTAAAATAGAAAATTTTAGATATGAAAAAGTTAAGAAAGGGCACAAAAATATAGCATTTAAGTGGATGACTATTATTCTAATTGATTATATAAAATGACTTTCCCATTTTAGAAATAGGAATAATTATTTTTTCAAAATAACCTAAAAAATAAGCTTCTAATAACTTAAAAATCTGGAATCTAACTTCTTCTATTAATCTCGTCTGTTATTAATGATTTAGAAATATACATTGCTTTTATTATATTTCTAAATCGTTTGTAATTAGTAGTACCCTCTGCAAATTTTGACTGTGCTTTTTCACATTTGCCTATACTTGAAGATACGGGTCGTAGTGCTTCTATTAATTCTTCTTTTGTATATTTATCAATTATATTTTCATCTGTTATTAATGATTTTGAAATATACATTGCTTTTATCCTATTCTTAAGGAGTGAATGTTGAGAAGTCCCTTCCATAAACTTTAGTTGTGCTTTTTCACATCTTACGATAACTGAAGATACAACTCTTAGTGTTTGTATCAATTCTTCTTTTGTATATTTATCTATAGTATTTCACCTCAAATTCTAATTTATTATTGTATACCTTAACTTACTTTAATATTTTTTCATCCTATTATAGCATATTTTTAGTGCTATTCTAATATATAATGTGATATATTCTAATTAATGGTATTTTCGAACTTAATCAAATGTTATTCTATTATAAGGTCATAGTATATATATGAAAATACATAAAAATACTTAACTTTTTTAAGGAGATCTACGATGAGCAACAAACAAGGTTCTAACATAAAAGATGTAAAAATTAAAAATAAGTTAATAATACTGAAACTACTTTCTACAAATACTCCTATGTCTAGAGTTGATTTAGCTAAATCTACAGGTCTTACTAAAATGACTTTATCAAACCTAGTCACTGAACTTATTAATGAAAATATGATTAGAGAGATAGAATCATCAACTTTAAATGCACATTCATCAGGTCGTAAACCTATTTTATTAGATATTTCTAATATCTCTCCTTGTGTTTGTGGCATTTTGATAAGAAGAAATATTTGTAAGGTAATCATTGCAGATTTAAAAGGTAATATTGTCAAACAACTTTTTGAGACTTACCCTAAATATCTGTCAAATGACGTTTTAAAAGATATAATAAAACGAATGTTTTCTAAAATAATGAAAAATAACAAAAGAGATATAATTGGAATTGGGATTTCTTCAATAGGTCCTGTAGATAATATAAATGGTATAATATTAAATCCTCCAGACTTTGGAAACGTATCAAACCTAAACATAGTAAATTTTATAGGAGAAATATCTGATTTACCTATATTTTTGATAAATGATGCTAATGCAGGTGCTTTGGCTGAAAAAATGTATGGTCTAGGTAAAGATATTCCAAATTATATATATCTACATATAATGAATGGAATCGGAGCTGGTTTAGTATTAGAAAATAAACTTCACACTGGTAATTTAGGGCAAAGTGGTGAAATAGGGCATACATCTATTAATTTTAGTGGTCCAGTATGCAGTTGTGGCAATAATGGATGTCTAGACTATTATACAAGTGTGAGTAAGTTAATTAAAAGAATTGAATCGTTAAGTCATATTTATCCAGATTCTCCACTAATTAATTGTAAAGATTTTTCTCTAGTCAAGTTAATAGATGAAGCCAATAACAAGGATAATCTAGGTATGTTTTTACTTGATGAATTTTGTACATATATATCATATGCATTAGTAAATACACTTACCTTAATTGATTGTAGTTCTATAATAATAGGTTATGACTTTAATATTCCTGGTACATTTATAGAAAATACATTATTAAAGAAATTGACTGCTTCAGCAAGTTTTTCTAAATATAAAAAAATAAATGTAAGGCATTCAAATTTTGGAGCAAATGCACCACTAATTGGTTCTGTAGCCATAGTAAGCTATAATTTTTTTAATGGTAGTATAAGTTTTGATTAAATATGTAAAATATTAAAATATTTAATCACTTTTGTTGAATATTTTTCCATTTAATATTATTATATCTTATAAGAGCGTTTAAAATTTGGAGGTATAAAAATGATTTCAGCTAAAATGGAAAAATTACTTAATGAACAGATTAACCATGAATTATATTCTGCATATCTTTACCTTTCTATGTCTTCTTACCTTGAAGCAGAAGGACTTAAAGGATTTTCTAATTGGTTTTATGTTCAATATAAAGAAGAAACAGACCATGCTATGTATTTCTACAAATACTTACATAATGTAGGAGGAAATGTTCAGCTTGATGCTATACCAATGCCAGATGCAGATTTCACTTCTGCAATGGATGTTCTTGAGCGTACATTAGCTCATGAACAAAAAGTTACTGCTTTAATAAACAATCTAGCTGCTGTAGCAAACTCTGAAGCAGACTTTAGAACTTCTCAATTCTTACTTTGGTTTATATCTGAACAAGCAGAAGAAGAGACAACTTGCGAAGACAATATAAAACGTGTTAAACTTGCTGGAGAAGGTGGGTTATTCTTTGTAGACCAAGAATTGGCTACTCGTACATATTCAGTACCAACAAATCCACCTGTAACAATATAAAAATATTACCATTAAAATTTTTAGTATAATAGATAAGGTGTATTAAATGTGGGGTGACTGAAAATCACAATCTATAAATTAGTGTGATTTTCAGTCAGTACTTTAATTATGGTTGAATACCAAAACTTGTTAACTATTTATATTTAACTATTAAGGCGTCTACTGCACATACACCTTTTCCTTTAGGATATACGAACACAGGATTTAAATCTATTTCCTTAACCTCATCCTTGTTTTCATAAGCATATTTACCTAATTTAACCATCATATCCGCAAGAGCATCAACATCACAAGGTTCACTACCTCTGTATCCATTTAAAAGCTTAAATGATTTCAACTTCTTAAGCATCATTATAGCTTCATCATGATTTATAGGCAAAGGATATAAAGTAGTATCTTTAAATACTTCTACAAACACTCCACCTAAACCAACCAATAACATTGGTCCAAACTGGTCATCATTAGTTATACCAATAATTATTTCTATTCCACTTTCAACCATTTCTTGAACCAATATACCATCAATCTTGGCATTTGGCTTTGCTTCTTTTACGTTAGTTAAAATCTCATTATATGCGTTTACTGCCTCTTCTCTATTATTAATTCCTACTTTGACTCCTCCAACATCAGACTTGTGTAATATCTCTGAAGAGTTTATTTTTAGGACAACAGGATAGTTTATATAATTTAAAATTTCATCCAATTCATCAATACTTTTTGCAATACCTTGACCTGGCACTGGTACTCCATATTTCTTCATTTCAATTTTACTGTCTAATTCCGATAAAGCTACTACATTATTTGAGTTTCTTTTCTTAACAGCTTCAAATTCTAAAGTTCTCTTTGAATAATCATAATCTACAAATTTAGCCATTTTATTGAAACAAGTAAATGTAGTCCCAACTGATGACATTATAGGTACTTGGCTGTTTTCTAACCTAGCCCTATAATTCAGATATCTATTTCCTTCAAGTGTAGGAACTGCAAATACAGGTTTCTTTAATCCCTGCTCTCTAGCTTCGCTTACAGCTTGACAAAGAGTCTCATGCATTTCATTTTCTTCATCTCTTATATTTGCACCTATCATAGTAAATCCAACACTATCATCTTTATCAAATGTGTGTAATAATCCTACTATCATATCTTTTTCATGGAATAATGCAGTCGTAGCATCCAATGGATTTTTAGGTGTTGCAAATCCTGGAAGATATTTTTTCATCTCTTCTTTAGTTTCAGCAGATATTTCTGCAAGTTCTACGCAATTTTCTTCTGCTAAATCTGCACAAATAGTATTTTCTCCGCCTGAGAAGTTTATTGCTGCAAAATTAGAATTTTTAGGTAAATTACCCTCTAAGACACTAAAAGCCTGAGCTAAACTCATAAATTGTTCTAAATTCTCTACAGAAATTACTCCATACTTTTCAAAAATACTTTCAAAAGCTTTACTTGAACCAGCTAAGTTTCCTGTATGGGAAGCAGCTGATATAGCTCCTTTTTCTGACCTTCCTGACTTCAAGATTATTACTGGTTTTCTTTTTTGAGCTGCTTTTTTTAGTGCATTTATAAATTTTTGAGGATTTTTTAGTCCCTCAAGATAAATAGCTATTACTGATGCATAATTATCATCTACAAGAAAGTCTACTGCATCTTCTAGTGTAACTATATTTCCATTTCCTGTTGAAAAACCATAAGATATATTAAAATAATCACTTGAAACAATTTCTGCAGTTATAAATCCACTTTGCCCTACAATTCCTATCCCTGGTTTTTTAGTATCCAAATCCCACTTAGAACCACCAGCCCATAGATTAACTTTATCTATACAGTTTAGTAATCCCATACAGTTTGGACCTAATATTTTCATATCATATGTATTAGATATTTCTATAAGTTGATTTTCTAAATCTACTCCATCTTCTGTTCCTTCTTCTGCAAATCCACTAGCATATACCACTGCCGCCTTTGTTCCTAATTCTCCAGAATCCTTTAACACAGATGGAACTACATTTCTAGGTGTGCATACTACCACACAGTCTACAACTTCTGGAACTTCTTGTATTGTCTTATAACATTTTCTGCCAAATAACTCTTCTCTTTTTGGATTTACATAATATACTCTATCTGTATCTTTACTTTTTACTATGCTAAGTGCAGCACTTCTACCAAAACCAAGTTTATCAGTAACTCCTACTATAGCAATACTCTTTGGTCTAATAAGTTTTTCCAAACTCATAAATTCACTCTCCTATATGTTTATAGTTGTGATTTTAAGTAAATTCCATCTCAAGATAAAGCTTCTCTTGGCACTTAAGATTTGCTAAATCTTGAGATGAATCACTTAAGATAAGGGTAATTTATTAAATGGCGTTATTATAGCCTTCCATGAATGCTGCTTCATTTTGAACATTAAATTTGCCTTTTCCTTTTTCCTCAAAGAAATCACACATAGTTTTTATAGCTAATTCTTTCTCAAATAATCCTGTTTTTGCAACCAATGCTCCAAGAACTACTACATTTGCGGCTTTTGGATTGTTTGCCTTTTGAGCTAATTCCTGACAATTTATTTTAACTACATTTACATCTTCTCTTAATACTATATTTTCATCTATAGCAGACGTATTAATAACTACTGTTCCTCCTTCTTTTACTAAATTTATATAATCTAAGGATGGCTTATTCATTGCTACTAAAACATCTATTTCTTCCATATCAGGTCCACCTATACTCTCATCAGAAAACTTAACCACACTGTATGCTTTTCCACCTCTCATAGTTGGACCATATGCTGGCATCCAAGTAACTTGTTTTCCTAATTCAAGTGCTGATTCAGCCACAATTAAACCTAAAGTTAAGACTCCTTGACCACCAAATCCTGCAAATACTAACTCTTTTTCCATAACTATTCACCATCCCTTTGCTTAAATTCGCCAAGAGTATAATATGGCACTATTTCTTCTTCAATCCACTGGATAGATTTTTCTAATGATACACCCCAGTTAGTTGGGCAAGGTGCTAATATTTCAACCAATGAATATCCCTCTCCATTCAATTGAGCTTCTATAGCATTTTTTATATATTTTTTTAGATTAATTATTTCTTTTGGACTATGAACTGAACCTCTTGCTACATAGGCTACATCAAAGTAATTTGCCACCATTTCAGGAACTTTTAATGGACTACCAGTAGTTTTTATATCTCTTCCATTTACACTTGTTGTTGTAACTTGACCTGGCATAGTAGTCCATGACATTTGACCACCAGTCATTGCAAAGTTATTGTTATTTATTACAAACACAGTTATATTATGATTTCTATATGCAGTATTTAATGTTTCAGAAAGACCTATAACATATGCATCTCCATCACCTTGATAAGTCATAACTAACATATCTGGTCGTGCTACTTTTACTCCTATAGCTGTAGATGAAGCTCTACCATGTGCGGTTTGCATCTTATCTCCATTCCAGCTAAAATTCATATTACAAACACAGCCAACGCCTAAAGTTAATACATGATTTTTTTCATATCCATTTTCTTCTATCACTTCTGCTATTATACGGTTTACTATTCCATGACCACAACCTGGGCAAAATTTATTTGGTATTGAAACAATGCTAGGTGTTAATCTATCTGTAGCCATATTAGAACACCTCCTTAATTTCGCCAGATTTTATTTTGCTGTAAGTGTCCATTACTTGTAATGTTTTTGGTATATGATTTCCACTAAATAATCCATAAACAGGTACATTTTCTTTGCATATTTTCTTTGAAGCTAATGCAACATCCTCTACTAACTGCCCTGTATCAGTTGACTCTACTGAGATAAATCCTTTTACATCTTTATTTACCTTTTCAAATGCTTTATATGGGAAAGGCCACACTGTTATTGGTCTTATTATTCCAACTTTTTCGCCTTGTTCTCTAAGTCTTCTAACCGCATTCATAGTTGTTCTTGATGGTATACCGAACGCTACAAACACATATTCTGCATCTTCAACTTGATAATCTTCCCATTGTTGTTCATTTTCAGTTATTTTCATACGCTTTTCCATACAAAAAGCTGGTTTTTGGTTATCTGGAACTTTTGCATGGTCTCTATTGCTTCCATCATAAGTCCAACCTAAGTCTTCTTCTCTTTTCTTAAATTCAGGAAACTCTACTGGTTCCATCATTTGACCTAAAGCTGCTTCTGTCAAAATTTCAACAGGCACTCTATATTTCTCCGCTACATCAAATGAGTTATACATTAAATCTACAGTTTCTTGAATACTATTTGGTGCATAAACTATTAGATGATAATCTCCATTTCCTCCCCCTCTAGTGTCTCTTAGGTAGTCTGTTTGTGCTGAATCTAGTGAACCAAGACCAGGTCCCCATCTTTGCACATTTACAATTACACAAGGATAATGATTTGCACATAAATATGAGATTCCTTCTTGTTTTAAAGATATTCCTGGTCCTGAAGAACTTGTCATAGACCTCATTCCACTTGCATATGCTCCATATACCATATATATAGCAGCCATTTCATTTTCAGATTGTATAAAAGTTCTTCCAAGTTCAGACATTCTATGTGATAAAAATTCCATTACCTCTGTTTGTGGTGTAATTGGATATCCTGCATAAAACTCACAACCACCTCTTAGAGCTGCTTCTGCAATGGCGTGATTCCCCTTCCACATTTTTTTCATATTCTCCCAACTCCTTTTAAACCTCTTGACATGCTTCTTCTTTAATTATTTCAAATACATTATCTGGACATACTTGATAGCAGATTCCACAAAGTATGCATTTGCTTTCATCGACTTCTACATGAGTATATCCTTCTGTGTTTATATTATCGGATATTTTTAATGCTCCTTTTTTACAAGATATAACGCAGTATTCACAACTTTTACATCTCTCTGCGTTTATTTTTAAACTCATAGTTACACCCCATTTCGTAATATTTCTATCTATTAGCCAATACTTGGCTCTTCCTTAAGATTTAATATTTCTTTTAAAACTGCTACAAATTTCTTGTTTTCTTCCATAGTTCCAATACTTACACGTGCATGTGTAGCATTTGGTCTTATTACAAAACCTCTTTGTTTTAAGTCTTCAAATAGCTTAGGTATATCTGTTTTCATATCTACATAAAGGAAGTTTGATTGTGAATCTACAACATCAAATCCCATTTTTGTGAACTCGTCTTTGAAATAATCCATTCCAACTCTATTTAACTCATATGTCTCCTTTATAAATTCATCATCATCAAGTGCTGCTGTTGCTCCACTTATCGCAACACGATTAGCAGAGAAAGGTTCTTTTACGGTAAATAAAGTTCTTATTATCTCATCTTTAGCAATACCATACCCTACTCTAAGTCCTGCAAGACCATATATTTTAGAGAAAGTTCTTGTCACTATAACATTGTAATTTTCTCTTACATATTTAAGCCCATCCACATAATTAGGTACTGTTAAAAATTCTATATATGCTTCATCTAATATAGTTATAATATTTTCAGGGACTTTCTTTAAAAATTCTTCCAATTCTTTATCATCTACAATTGTTCCTGTTGGATTATTAGGATTACATACACATATTAACTTTGTTTTATCTGTAATCTTATCTAATATACCTTGTAAATCATACTTATAATCCTCTGTTAAAGGTACCTCTACTGGTATTCCTTCATTTTTAACAGTTACTGTTCTATAAGACGGGAATGTTGGGTCACAGTATATAACTTCATCCCCTCTATTTATAAAAGCTTCACCTATTAGCGTGATAACGTTATCTGCTCCATTAGCAACAATGAAATTTTCTGCTTTTAGATTCAATTTTTCAGCTAATTTTCTTCTAAGTTCATTAGCTTCTGGCTCTGGATAAAGTTGACCTTGTTTTAACATTTCAATCATAGCTTCCATTGCTTTTGGTGATGGTCCTAGAGGATTTTCATTTGAAGCTAGTTTTATTATTTCTTTTACACCATATTTTTCTTTTACTTTTTCTATTGGTTCACCTGGAACATATTGATGTAATTCTTTTACTGTATTTCTCAATAATTTTTCTATCATTTTTAAAAGCCCCCTCTGTATATGTATTTTCATTTATATAAACGCTATTGCGTCTACTTACTCTCACAACTAAACTAAGTCATTTACTCAAATTTTTTATTAAGCGTTTCTTTGATTTAATTCTTCTCTTATTTGATTTAATTTTTTATCACTTACTGGATATAAGATTGCTATAACAACAGCTATTATTAAAGGTATTGCCATAGAGTAAGAAATCATATTTATAAAACCTGTTTTAACTGCTGCTGTAACTACCATATCAGCTTGATATCCCATTGAATTCATTAAAATTGTTCTTATAGTAGTCGCAAGTAATACACCTACTTGTATTGCAACTGGATATAGTGACATACTTAAACCTGGTAAATCTTTTCCTGATTTCCAATGTCCATAATCACAAGAACCAGCAAAGAAGTTAAGATTTATTATTGATACTACATTTGAGAAACCTCCACCAATTGCCAATAACATAGTTACACCTAAAGTTGTTCTCCCCCAAGGAGTCCATGCAACTAACAAGTGACATAATGCACATATAGAGAAAGAAATTATTGAAGCTAATTTTTGTTCTTTACAAATTCTTATAAATACTGGTGCGAAAAACATAAAGCCTACACTTACCAAAGGCATTATTGCTAAAAATACTGCTAATCCACGTTCATCTTCTATTACATACTTAAAGTAATAAGGAGCTAAAGGTCCTAAACCTATAGATCTTATGCATATAAGAAACTCTAAACAGAATGCCATCATAAGTGGTACATTAGTAAATAAAGCTTTTAGCATTTCACTTGCTTTAATTTTTGGTTTTTCTTCTTTTTGAAGTACTTCAGCTTCTGCTCCAGACTTTATTATCTCTGTTGAAGAAAACCAAAATACTAGAAGACATCCTACTGCAAAGAATAGATAAGTACCTAAATAACCCATTCCTTCTCCACCTAGTACATCTGCAAATAAAACTAATAATAACGGATATGAAAAACCTACTAAAAATTTTCCAACTTCTTTGAATATATTTGTAGTAGTCGAACCTATAACTCTGTCTCTAGGTGTTTTAGTAACCACAGGGTAAATAGCATAGATTATAGTGAAAACTACTTGCTGAGCACAAGATGCTATTAACAATAATGCTGTCATTAAAGGTAAAAGCAATGTTGGGCTTATTTTCATTAATGGAACTATGAAAAATACTCCATATGTTAGTGCTAATGCTGCTGGTGTATATCTAAGCCAAGGATAATATTTTCCTTTTTTAAATGGTTGTTTGTCAAATACAGTCCCTGTTATCGGAGCCACAGCCATCTTTATGAAAGATTGTATTATTTGCATACCACCTGCCATAATTACCCCAAGCTTTGCTACATCAGTTAAAAATATGTTTGTTACTGTTGATACAAAGTAGCCTATAAAATTATATGCCAAATTTATAGAACCTGAGTAAGTGTATACTGCTCTC
Organism: Clostridioides sp. ES-S-0190-01; assembly: GCF_020658275.1. Classification (NCBI taxonomy): domain Bacteria; kingdom Bacillati; phylum Bacillota; class Clostridia; order Peptostreptococcales; family Peptostreptococcaceae; genus Clostridioides; species Clostridioides sp. ES-S-0190-01. Next base: position 160,390 of record NZ_JACVWA010000045.1, read on the forward strand.
TTTTTAGGGTCTCTCATATCATCTCTAAAGTTTGATATAAGGTTTCCTTTTGGTTTGCTTTCTTGACTACTCACATCTACCCCTCCTTAATATAATTTATTCTTTATTTATTTTTATTCACGTATAATAACTTGAATTTCAAATCCAACTCTACACTTTCTATGATTCGAACCAAAATTTTATATGTGTATAATTTTAATTTAATTATATTCTTAAAATTCATAATTGTCAAACACTTTTTGGTTTTATTTTTTCATTACTTAAATGAACTAAAAAGGCATTTATACTTAATTTAAATCGTTATTTTTATTAATATATCCATATAAAGTGTCACCAAAGCATACATTCTAAATTATTTTATCAAAATTTTACTTATTTTAAATTATTATAAATTTATTCAAGAATAATTTTTATCTTCTTTTTATATACTACAATCAGATATTAAAAATATTTTTTCACCCTTTAAATTCCTTTTATTTTTATACATGTACTATTGATTTTAAAATAAAAGCATGTTACAATTACAAAAAAGAATATATCAAGTAAACGTTTATTATAATCTTTAATTTCAGAATTTTCAATTTTCTTATTTTATCTAACTTTTACATAACATAATATGTTAAATTATTGTAGCTACACTAATCCAAAGCCAGTTAAAGTCAATATTGTCTTACTTTTATATAAAATATATTTTATAAATATATTTTATAAATTTTATTTAAAAAATATTATATAAGGAGAAAAAATTATGTTACTTTTAATTGCTACATGTGCAGTGTACATATGGATTGGCTTTTATTTTTCTAAAAAAGTTAAAACAGCATCCGATTTCCTAATTGCGGGTAGAAATCTTCCTTTACCCATACTTGCCGCAACTATTGCTGCTACGTCTTTTGGAGGAGGATGTTTGGTTGGTGGAGTTCAATGGGGAGCTGAAAGAGGACTATGGGTTGGTATGTACTCTACTATAGGTGCGGCTTTAGCTTGTTTTGTAAATGCGTTTTTTGCAGGAAAATTAAGAAGCTTATCATGTGATATAACACCTGCTGACTATATTGAAACTAGATATGGTCATAGTATATTCTTAAGAGCTTATCAATGTCTTGTAACACCAATATCAATATTAGCTATTATGGGCAGTCAACTAATATCTTTTGGTTCTGTATCTACTGCATTTGGTATCCCTTATGATATAGCTGTAATTGTAGGAGTCATAGTAATCATTATATATACTTATGCATCAGGAATGTGGGGAGTTGCAGTATCAGCATTTATTCAACTTGCTATTTGTGTAGTATTTTTGCCAATAGTAGCTTATATAAGCTTAAAATTAGTTGGCGACAATCCTTTACTTATGTTACAATCAATGGTAAAAGAACCATTCTTCCCAGGAAATAAGTCGCTTAGTGATTTTATGTATACAGTTTTACCATTGGTTTTAGGCTCAATATTTTCTTATGAAAGTTTTTTGAGATACCAATGTGCTGATAATGCTAAAAATGCAGTTAAAAGCAGTGTTATTGCAGGATTTATACTATTATTTCTTGCTTTCCCTATAGGCATAATTGGAGCTATTGGTGGTAGTTTATTTCCAAACATATCATCTGTTCAGGTTTTACCTCAAATGATATCAACAACTCTACCTCCTTTAGTTTCTGTATTATTCTTAGCTGCTATATTAGCTGCCATAATGTCCACTGCTGACTCATTAATGACCTCAATGAGTGCCATAATATCGAGAGATATTTATAATAAATTATTACATCCTAATATAGAGTTTAATGATTTAAAAAATACTCTTAAATACTCTCAAATCGCCTCAGCTTTAACAGCTATAATAGGAGCAATTATAGCACTCAAGTTTGACAGTTTATTAGAACTATTATTTTGGCCAGCACCATTATGTACAGGTGTGATATTTGCACCATTTGTCATTGGTCTTTCCTGGAAAGGTGCTACAAAAAAAGGAGCTATCTGTGCTGTCATAGTAAGTGCAATATTAGCATTTTTAAATATGATTGGCTTCCTTACTGTCTTTGACAGAATTTTAGTACCTATAATAGGTGGTTCGGTTACGATATTTATAGTTAGTAAATTTTCAAAAAAAGATTGAAAAGAAAGGTATACACAGTAAATATGTCAAAATCAGAAAAAGGTAAGGAAACAAAAGCTAGTATTATAAGTGCTGCTAGAGAATTATTTTTTGAACAAGGTTATCACAAGACAACCACTAGGCAAATTGCAGAAAGAGCCAATATAAATTTAGGCTTAATAAGTTATTATTTCTCAAGTAAAAGTGAAATAGGAGCTATAATATATGAAGATATAAGGGATGAAATGCAATCTTTAATCTATAATTATCATGAAGAAGGTACAATGATGATGTTCTTTCTTGCTATGAATGCTGACCTTTGTTTTCTTTTAAAAAATGAAGCGTATAGAAACTTTTATTTGGATATAGCTTATGAGGAGGCTATTTTAAGCTATCAACGAAGTGTAACTGAAATGGTCATGAAAAGATATGTTAATGAAAAAGAATCTATAGAACATGACGAATTGATACTTTCCTGTATTGGTATACTCGCTATGAAACCTGAGATAATTAGGGTCTATACTTCACATAAATATGATATATCTTATCAATCTGTAATAAAATATTTTACAAAACAGTTTCTAATTAACCTTGGTCACAGCACTGATTTATGCGAAGATATTTTAGAAGAATTGAGTAAATACTATATAGATATAGTTGATAATTTTACGCCAATAATAACTCGCATAAGAACTTAATAAAATTTTATTGAACTTTTAGAGACTGAAATTTTGAAATCATAATTGTATTTTAATATTTCAGTCTTTATTACGTTTAAAAATACTTTATAATATTTTGCTCTAATGACAATAAAATGCTTATCCAATTGCATCTATAAATTTCTTTATCCATAAATCCCATAGACGCCATTCATGACCACCAACACACTCTTCATATACAATATCAACATCTAAAGATTCTGCATATTTTTTAAAGGTTTGATTATTCTTATATAAAAAATCCCTATCACCACAAAATTGATAAATTTTAGGAATATCTTTATTACTCTCTTTAAGATTCTTAAGTATGTAAAGTAAATCATTCTCACTATTTCTAGCATCTTCTGGTTTCCCAAAGTCATGGAATAGAATATCAGCATTTGTTTCTATTTGCTGATTTTCCAACTCATGAATCATATCAGGTGAACCAGAAAAACTTGCTACTGCTGAAAATTCATTTGGTTTTGAAAGTGCTAATTTTAAAGCGCCATACCCTCCCATAGACATTCCAGCTACAAAATTATCTTCTCTCTTATCTGATAAAGGAAATATAGCTCTAACAAATCTAGGTAACTCTTCACTTACAAAGGTGAAATATTTATGTCCATATAACATATCTGTGTAAAAACTAGTTTCTACCCTTGGTATTACTAAAGCTATATTTTTGCTTTTGGCATAATGTTCTACATTAGTGTATCTAATCCATGAACTTTGGTCATCTTCTAGCCCATGAAATAAGTACAATGTTTTAAACTTACCTTCAAAGTCATATATCTCTTTGCCAGTAAATAGTTCTTTTCCATTTGCTATAGGTAAAACTACGATTATATCAGTCTCTCCTCCTGTATATTTTGATTTAAATTTACATTCTATAAATGCCACAAAAAACACCTCTTTTATAATGAATTTATTATCTAAAAAACACCAAGATTTTAATTGTCTCAGTGCTTTAAATATTTTATTAATTTATATATTTTTAACTACATATAATCAGAAGTATCTGTTGGTAATCCTTTTTTATCTAATTTACCCTCAATAATATCTTTAATTATAGAATAAATTACTGCAAATAGAGGAACTCCTATTACCATTCCAACAAAGCCTAATAATTTACCTGCAACTAACAATGAGAATAAAATCCAAAATGCAGATATCCCAATTGAGTCTCCAAGTATTTTAGGACCTATAATATTTCCATCTATTTGTTGTATTATTAATATAATTAACAATAACCATAGTGCTTGTATTGGAGAAACAAACATTACTATTATTGTAGATGGTATTGCTCCAAACAGTGGTCCAAAGAATGGAATAATATTTGTAATACCAATTATTACTGATATTAATAATGTATATGGCATTTTTACCACTGTAAGTATTACAAATGTTAAAATACCTATAATAAATGAATCTAGTATCTTACCACCTAAAAATCTACCAAATGTATAGTTACTTCTGTGAGTTAATTCTAGAATTTTAGCAGCTTGTGTTTCTGTAAAAAGTGCATAAGTTATTTTTTTACTTAATCCATAGAATTTTTCTTTATCAATTAGCAAATATACTGAAACAATCAATCCTAGTACAATATTCCATATACTAGAAGCTATATCCTTCAACATATTTCCTAATATTGGTATTAAATCTGTTACAAATTTTATAATGTATGTGACAAATTCATTCCATTTATCTACTGCTAAATTAAAGTATTGTTCATCAAGATTTAAATCAGTCATTAATTTATCAAGAAGCTTAGTTGCGTTGTTTACATACATAGGTATATCATTTGCTAATCCAACAATACTCTCAATTACTTGAGGTAATACGAATTGCATAAATAAGTAAAGTATCAATGCAGCTGTTGCATATGTTAATAAAAGACCCAATCCTCTTTTTGATTTTTGTTTTAGGTTTTTTAATTTTTCACTTTTGATAAAAAGTCTTTCTTCATAAAATTTCAAAATAAAATTCAGAAGATATGCAATAGCAAACCCTATTATAAATGGCTGTAATGTTGTAAACATAATATCTAAATTGTTAGAGAATACATCAATTTGTGATGATATAAGATAGAATATAATACTACAAGCAGATATTATAAACGTATAAATTGCTATTGTCGTGTACTTTGTATTCCAATTAATTTTCATTTTTTCCTCCTTATTTCTATATAATTAAATTTTATCACAAAATTACTACTTTTATAACAAATATGCCAAATTAAAATTTTTAATTTGATAAAATATAATCAAAATATATATTTTTAATTTGATTTGTATTTTTTCTACAATATAGTTTACATCATTTTTTTAAGAATTTTAATTAATTTATCATTATATGGTGCATATCTAATAGGAATATCTAAATTTAATTTTTTCAATACACTTTTGTAATGCGTAAATGTATCAAATCCTGCTTTACCATGATATGAACCCATACCACTTTCACCAATACCTCCAAATGGTAAGTAGTTGGTAGCTATATGGATAATTGTATCATTTACACAACACCCTCCTGCTGGAATCATTTCTAAAACTTTATTTTCCAAATACTTATCTTTTGTAAATATATAAAGAGCTAGTGGATTTGGTCTTTGTATAATTTCTTGCAAAATTTCGTCTAAGTTTTTATATGTCAAAACAGGAAATACTGGTCCAAATATTTCCTCCTTCATTATATCATCATCCCAACTAGCATCATCTATTATAGTTGGCTCTATTTTTAATGTATGGTTATTATAATTACCACCATATACTACCTTTTCCATATCAATAAGGGATATTATACGCTTAAAATGCTTTTCATTTATAATTTTAGGAAATTGCTCATTATCACATGGATTCTCTCCAAAATACTGTTCAATATAATATTTTATTTTCTCTATTAACTCATCTTTTTTATTCTCATGTACTAAAATATAATCTGGTGCTACACAAGTTTGTCCTGCATTTATTAGTTTTCCCCATGTCAATCTTTTTGCAGCAAGATTTATATCTGCATCTTCTAGTATAATACAAGGACTTTTTCCTCCTAGTTCCAAAGTTATAGGAGTTAAATACTTTGATGCTGCTTTCATAATTACTTTACCTACCGCAGTGCTTCCTGTAAAAAATATATAATCGAATTTTTCTAAAAGTACTTTTTCGCTTTCTTCTTGGTCACCTTGAACTACTGCAATATATTCTTTTGAAAATATACTTTCAAGTATGTCTTTGATTATATGTGAAGTTGATACAGAGTACTCAGAAAGTTTTATTATTGCACAATTGCCTGCTGCTAATGACCAAACCAATGGTATAAGAGCTAGTTGAAATGGATAATTCCAAGGTGACATTATAAGTGTAACACCATAAGGTTGAGGAACAACCTTAGATATAGATGGAAAATTGACCATACTTGAACGAACTCTTTTTGTTTTGCTCCATTTTTTTATATTTTTTATAGCAAAATTCAACTCACTATATAAAATACCTACTTCTGTCATAAATCCTTCAAAATTTGATTTATTTAAATCCTGTTTTAATGCCAAAAGTATTTTATCTTCATTTTTTAATATAACTGACTTTAGCTTTTTTAACTGCTCTAAACGAAATGATACATCTCTTGTTTTACCTGTATTATAGTATTCCCTTTGCATCATTACTATCTTATTTATATCCACTATTTAAAACCCCCTCTTTAAGAATTAGACTACTCTATTTTTAAAACAAATTGTTTAAATTTCTATTAATATAATTTTTATACAATAATAAATTCATATCAATATAACATAAATTTACAAATAAAAAAAGCCCCCCTTTTAGATACAGGAGAACTAATAAAAAAATTGTATTTTTAAGAATTAATTACTCTATAAATTACAATATAGTTATAAGCTTGTATTTTGAAGTTTATCCACATAATCAAGTATAGGATTTAGATACTTTTTATCACACCAATCAAAATCTTCTCCTAATAATAAAGGAGCTTCTATTGGATTAAAACCTTGACGTTGTTTTTTAGCTATTGACTTTTTAAGAAAACTACAAAGAGTGGTATCAAGCCATGACATTTTTGTTTCATTCCATTCGCCACGGCAGTAAAAACAAGGAATATTATTCAACTTATCCTTAAAATTAACTTCTCTCAATTTTCTTATTACTGAATCATCATATGGAGATGCTCCTACACCAAAAACAACTAGATTTTTACCTGCTAATTTCTCATAGTGCTTTTTAAAAAAAGAAATTCCTGCTATATTACAAGCATAAAGACCTCCACCTAAAATAATTGTATCGTAATCTATAATCTTTTCTAGATTAACATCCTTAATTTCAAAAATATCACAAGCTAATGATTCTGAAAGCCATTTAGCATATTTTTTTGTTGAACCATACTTACTTTTATAAATTATCACTATATTTTTCATGTTAATTATCTCCTTAATCTTGATAATAACTATAATTAGTAACTAGTTACTTTATATTATAGTAATTAATTACTTTTGTGTCAATAATCTTATTTTTTATCATATATAATGAAGCGGTATAGCTTAGATAACTATACCGCTTTATACAAATTATAATTTATAATAATTTTACAACTTAACTCCAAACTAACTACTTTAAATAAATTCTAGATTACAATACCTTTTAAAAAGTTTATTCTAAAACATACTTTTTATACTTGTTATATTCTATATTACTACATTCTACATCTAAAAGAGTTCCCTCTTCCATATATTCTGTATTTATGACACTTGTATTATTATTAAAATAAGAAGCTACATTTCCTTCACTGTATGGAATCAAAAGCTTACATCTTATATAATCTTTAAATATGCTATCACAAATGCATTTTATCATTTTGTCTATATTTATATTTTTTTTGGCTGAAACAAATATACCTTCCTTGCCTATATCATCTACAATATCATTTAATAATTTTTCATCAACTAAATCAATTTTATTGTAAATATTTATTATAGGGATATCATTTGCGCCAATTTGATTTAAAGTATCTACTGTTACTTTAATATGATTTTTATAGCTTGGATTTGAAACGTCAATAACATGTAATAACACATCTGCTTCGCACACTTCTTCTAATGTCGACCTAAATGCTTTTACTAAATCATGTGGTAGATTACTTACAAATCCAACTGTATCAGACAATAAAAATTCTTTATTATCTTGAAGAACTATGCTTCTAATAGAAGTTTCTAATGTCGCAAATAACATGTTTTTTTCAAATACTTTCTTTTCTTCAGAGTTTTTAAATATATCAACTAATTCATTCATTATTGAAGATTTTCCGGCATTTGTATATCCAACTAAAGCTACATTTGGAAGATTAGATTTTTTTCTCATATTTCTTTGAGTTTCTCGTTGGAATTTTAAATCATCTAATTCCCTATTTAGAGAAGTTATCTTTTCTTCTATTCTTCTACGGTCGAGCTCTAATTTCTTTTCACCAGAACCTCTATTTTTAGTACCTACTCCTCCACTTTGACGCCCTAAATTTTCATTTGAGCCTATAAGTCTTGGTAACATATATCTTAAACTTGCTACTTCCACTTGAAGCTTGGCGTCTCTAGTTTTTGCCCTTTGTGCAAATATATCAAGTATCAATGCTGTTCTATCTATAATTTCACAGTTTAATTTTTCTTCAAGGTTTTTAAGTTGTGATGTAGAAAGCTCATTATAAAACACAACTATATCTGCTTTTTCTTGTTTTATTATATTTAATAATTCTTCAACTTTACCTATACCAATATAATATGCTCTATTAACCTGCTTTGCATTTTGAGTTATACTTCCTACAACATCAATATTGCATGCAGAGCATAAGTTTTCAAGTTCAATCATTAGTTCGTTGAAATCCTCAGATTTACTATTTATGTTTAGTCCTACTATTATTCCTTTTTTGGCCATATCCATATTCTCCTTATATACTATTTTTTATTTAATATATAGCACGAGATTATGGCTCTATAATTAAATTCATTAAGAATTTGCTTGTTTAATTTTATCCTTAAATGATACTTCTAATTTAATATTATAATAACCATAATCGTGCGTTATTTTCTTAATCTTATATAAAAAATCACTTTAAAACACCTCTCCTCAATTATATTATGTAGTTTTTTCAATAAAAAAACTCCTTATAAATCTAAGTAATACAAAACAATCTACTTACATTATAAGAAGGATTAAAATTCTAAATATATATTAAAAATATGTCAATTTAATTGACTCATATGTGATTATTATATTATATTTAACCCAATTCTTAAATTTAAGTAGTTTTTTACACAACTAATAAAAGTAACTAAAGTAGATAACTTTACATAATTGTTAACTATTAAAATTAAATTTTATTATTAATAAAATTTAAAGAATACGATTAAATATACATTTTGATAATCACCTCCAACATTTTCCTTATTATATATTATAACAAAATACATAACTTTGTAAATACATAAAAAAATAGATAAGATTATATCTTACAAAATATAATCTTATCTACATAGTTTATTCTATATTTCTCTTACAACGATACTCATATTTTAAAGTAAATTCTTACTACATTGCTTCATCTTCTTCAAATTGAGAATTGTAAAGATTAGCATAGAATCCACCTTTCTTTAGAAGTTCCTCATGGTTTCCTTGTTCAACTATATCTCCTTCATTCATAACAAGAATCATGTCAGCATCACGTATAGTTGATAATCTATGTGCTATAACAAAGCTTGTTCTACCTTCCATAAGATTATCCATAGCTTTTTGAATTAATACTTCTGTTCTAGTATCAACAGAACTTGTAGCTTCATCCAATATTAAGATTTTAGGGTCTGCTAAAATGGCACGAGCTATAGTCAATAATTGTTTTTGACCTTGAGAAACATTGCTTGCTTCTTCATTTAATTTCATGTTGTATCCATCTGGCAATGTTTTGATAAATCTATGAACATGTGCAGATTTAGCTGCTTCTATAACTTCTTCATCTGTAGCATTTAGTTTACCATATCTTATATTTTCCATAATTGAGCCACTAAATAACCATGTATCTTGAAGAACCATACCAAACATTTCTCTAAGCTCACTACGATTGAAATCTTTAATATTATGACCATCAATTAGTATTGAACCACTATTAACATCATAAAATCTCATTAAAAGCTTAACTATAGTAGTTTTACCTGCTCCTGTAGGTCCAACAATAGCAACTTTTTGACCAGGTTTAACATTTACTGAGAAATCATTTATTATAGTCTTATTTGAATTATATCCAAAATTAACATTTTCAAAATCAATCTTACCTTCTAAACCATCTATTGAAACTGCATTTTCAACAACTTGGTCTTCTTCTTCCTCTTCTAAAAACTCAAATACTCTTTCAGAAGCTGCTGCTGTTGACTGTAGTAAGTTAGCAACCTGTGCAATCTGAGTCATTGGTTGTGTAAAGTTTCTTACATATTGTATAAATGACTGTATATCTCCAACCTCAATTGTTTTCTTAATTGCAAGCCAACCTCCTAAGATTGATACCATTACATATCCTAAGTTTCCAATAAACATCATAAGTGGTTGCATTATCCCAGATAAAAATTGAGATTTCCATGCTGAATTATACAAACTATCATTTAATTTATCAAATTCATTAATTGCTTCTTCTTCACGATTAAATGCTTTTACTATTGTTTGACCACTATAAGTTTCCTCAACTTGACCATTTACATTCCCTAAATATTTTTGTTGGGATCTAAAGTATTTTTGTGATTTCTTTACTATTCTTGAAATTACAAACATTGATATTGGTAATATTAAAATTGCCACTAATGTCATAATACCACTTATAGATAACATCATTATCAAAACACCTATCATAGTTGTTACTGATGTTATAAGTTGTGTCATACTTTGATTTAAACTTTGGTTTAGAGTATCTATATCATTTGTAATTCTTGATAGTATTTCACCATGTGTTTTAGTGTCAAAATACTTCATTGGCAATCTATCCAATTTTACTGAAATCTCTTGTCTTAAATTATAAGATACTTTTTGAGAAATTCCACTCATTATGAATCCTTGTATAAAAGAGAATAGTGCACTTACCAAGTAAAGGCAAAGTAATAAGGCTAAAATTTTTCCAATTGCGTCAAAATCTATACCTACATTGCCTCCAGAGACTTTGCTCACTAATCCTTCAAATATCTTTGTAGTCGCCTTACCTAAAATTTTTGGACCTACTATAGAAAACGATGCACTACCAATAGCAAATACAATTACCAAAATTATTGATATTTTAAATTTAGATAAGTATGCAATTAGTTTTCGCATGGTTCCTTTAAAGTCATTTGCTTTTTGTCCTGCTCCTATAGATTTTCCCATAGGACCTTTTCCCATTCTACTCATTAGCTAGCTCCTCCTTTGAAAGTTGTGATAAAGCTATTTGCTCATAAACTTCGCAATTTTTTAGAAGCTCTTTATGTGTTCCTATTCCAACTATTTTTCCTTCATTTAAAACAACTATTTGTTCTGCATGCAAGATGGTACTAATTCTTTGTGCAACTATTAATACTGTACTTTCAGCAGTTTTTGATTTTAAAGCTTTACGAAGAGCTGCATCAGTTTTTAAGTCAAGAGCCGAAAAACTGTCATCAAATATATAAACTTCTGGATTTTTTGCTATTGCTCTTGCAATAGAAAGTCTTTGTTTTTGACCTCCAGAGACATTTGTTCCACCTTGAGAAATTTCAGTTTTAAAAGCTTCTGGTTTAGAATCAATGAATTCTGTAGCTTGAGCTATTTCAGCTGCAGCTCTCATTTCTTCATCTGTTGCGTCTTTTCTGCCATATTTCAAGTTGGATTCTATGGTACCAGAGAACAATACTCCTTTTTGAGGTACATATCCAATTTTTTCTCTTAAATCATGTTGAGCAACATCTTTTATATTAACTCCACCAAGTAATATTTCTCCCTCAGTAACATCAAAGAAACGAGGAATTAAATTTATAAGAGTCGACTTACCACTACCAGTACTTCCTATAAATGCAGTTGTTTCTCCTGGTTTTGCTGTAAAGGATATATCTGTCAATATAGCTTCTTCTGCATCTGGATACATGAATGAAACATTTTTAAATTCAACAAGACCTTTTTTATCTTCTTTAAATTCTTGTACTTTTGATTTTTCTGGGTCTTTGATACTTATATCTGATACCAACACTTCATCTATACGTGTAGCTGAAACAGATGCTCTTGGAAGCATAATAGATATCATTGATATCATCAAGAATGACATTATTATCTGCATTGTATATTGTATAAATGCCATCATATCTCCAACTTGCATTGCTCCAGAATCAACACTATATGCACCTCTCCAAACTATAAGAACTGTAATAAGGTTCATTATAAGCATCATAGCAGGCATCATACATGTCATAACTCTATTTACAAAAAGATTTGTTTTAGTTAAATTTTTATTTGCTTCATCGAATCTTTTTTCTTCATGTTTTTCAGTACTAAAAGCTCTTATAACTGGAATACCTGTAATTATCTCACGGCTTACTAAGTTTAACTTATCGACAAGCTTTTGAACCAATTTAAACTTAGGCATAACAACTGAGAATAATACAATTATTAAAGATAAAATGGCTACTACTGCAACTGCTATAATCCAAGCCATTGAAGTATTAGTATTTAAAACTTTTATTATTCCACCTATAGCCATTATTGGAGCATAAAAAACTATTCTAAGTAGCATAACCATCAACATTTGTATCTGTTGAATATCATTTGTACTACGAGTGATTAATGATGCTGTAGAAAACTCATTCATTTCACTATTTGAAAATGACATAACTTTTCTAAAAACTCCACTTCTTAAATTTCTTCCTACGCTTGCTGCTACTCTTGCTGCTAAAAATCCAACTGTAATTGTAGCTATCATACTAATCATAGCTATACCAAGCATTTTTGCACCAGTAAGTAATATATAATTATTTTGCATATTTTCTGTATCAATACCTATGTTTTCATATTCTGCTTTTACATATGATACTGAACTTTGTGTTATCATACTTTCTGGCATACTTTCAAAGCTTTTGCTCATCTCTTTAGTTAATTTGTCTAATTGTTCTGTTGGCATCATTGATAACACTTTAAATATATTAACTTCTTCACCTTGAGTCCCTTGTGTAGGAAGTTGACTCATTATCTGAGATTTCATTGCTTTTACTTCCTTACTGTCCCCCTCAAGCCCTGATACAATTAAAATAGATTTACCAAAAATAGTATTTAACTCATCTATAGTATCCTTGTTTTTAGTATTTAACTCATAAAGAGATTCGTCTTTTAAATTTGGATACTTCTCTTTATACTTGCTGTAATCTTCCTTATTCAATAAAGTATAATTGTCTAATATTTTATCCTTATTATCTTTATCCATAAACAAAGTAATCTTATCTAATTCACTTTTTCTAATTATAGATGGAACAGAGTTTTCTACTCCACCTTGCTGTATCCCTATATTTACTATATTAGATGTATATTTTGGTAAAGAAAGGTCACATACTGCTTGAACTACCAATAAGCATACTATTATTACTATTGATAAGGCTGACTTCTTTAAATATTTAATTAATTTAAACATACACTTCTTCCCTTCTGTAATATTAATTAGTCTGATAGCATTTAATTGAAAAACATTGTTTTAAACTTTAGAAATATTTTTCATGCTCATGTTTATGACATCCTGCTTTTAAATTGTCTCTAACTTGCATTAGAAGTCTTCTAAGTACTATTTTTTCTTCTTCACTAAATCCTAAAAAGATTTCTCTTTCTAATTCTTTGTTAAATTCCTCAACTTTCTTACATACTTCTAGGCCTTTATCTGTTAAAAAAATTCTAGAAATTCTTTGGTCCTTTTCATCTTGTTTTCTTTCTACAAGCCCAGTTTTTTCCATTCTTTTTATCATAACTGTCGTTGTAGATGCTTTTACTTTTCTTTTATCTGCTAATTCTTTTTGACTTTGACCATTTTTCATCCTAAGAGAAAAAAGTATTTGTGGCTGACCCTGGTACAAGCCTAATTTATCAAAATAAAAATGAGTTCTTATAAAATATATTCGCATCAATTGCAAGAAAACATCATTTAATTTTTCTTCAGAATTGCTATTCATACTTACCCTCCTTATTTTTATATTACTTAGTCGGCTAATGATTATTTTACTATAACAGATATCTTTTTTCAATATATTTATAAAAAATTCATATAAATTTCATTTATTAAATATTTTTCTATTGATTAGTTATGATTTTAATAGCTAATAATAAGTTTTTTAATTAGCTAACTACTTATATTTTTCATTAAAACCTTAAGATAAACCTTTTCATAAATTTATCAATTAAAAAAGGTTGTTTCAAAATAAAATAAATTTTGAAACAACCTCTTATTTAATAATATATTACTTATATACTATAAAAATATATTATTTATCCTCATATCCATTTACAACAACATCTATTTTTCCAGTTTCTGGCGATATAATCAACCCATGCACAACAATTCCCTCTGGAATTAAAGGATGATTTTTTATTAAATTAATACTATCTTTTACAGAATCCTCTGCTGAATCAAATCCATGTAACCATTGTTTTGTATCAATTCCTGCACTACGAAGTGTAAGTATTACATCATTTGATATTCCTCTATCTAAGATTTTATTTAGTAATTTATCCGTATCCACATTGCACATACCACATCCATGATGTCCTACAACCATAACTTCATCCACATCAAATTCATAAATTGCAACTAAAATACTTCTCATAATACTTCCAAATGGATGCATTATAGTAGCACCTGCATTTTTTATCAGTTTAACATCTCCATTTTTAAGATTCATGGCTTTAGGTAAAAGTTCAGTTAATCTTGTATCCATACATGATAGGACTACTATTTTTTTATTTGGATGTTTTGAGGTTGCATACTGTTCATATTCTTTATTTTTTACAAATGATTTATTGTACTCTAATATCTCTTCAAGTCTTCGCATATGTAATCTCACTCTCTATAAAAATTTTTTATATTATTATATCACTATTGGACTACAATATATACATATATAATTTAATTTATATTTATCATCTATTTTTATAAAATTATTATTTTTCCATAATTTCACATATTAGTTATATTAGTAAAGACTCTTATAATAATCTTTTAATAATCAAAATTAGAATTATATATTTTTGTTATTTAATTAAATAATTCTTTTAAAACTTTATTACCTAAATTTAATCCTATTATAGTTACTTTTCCATCCTTAACTCCGCTATATTTAAAAACATTAGTTTTGCCAGAAGAATAGCTAAATTCTAAATATACATCAGATGAATTTACAAAACCTTATGCCTTTAATATTTTTTTAATGAGTGTAGTTTTTCCTACTCCTAAAAAACCTGAAACAACATCAACCTTTATCATATATACTCAAGTCTTTTAAACTAATTAATACTTTTATGTAATATGCATAGTATTGAATTTAGTTCTTCAACTGACATTTGACCTGGTGCAGAAACCTTTTTAACTGCTCCAAAAGTCAATGCTGAGCCAAATATTTCCCCACACAAACGACTTATAACTCCCATTCCTGCCATAGACATAGTTATTATTGGTCTATCTGCATAAACTTGAACCATTTCATTTGTAGCTGTAAGCAACACTAGAACATCTCTTTCATTTTTTGGCATAACAGCTATTTTAGGTAAGTCTGCTCCTAGTTTTTGCATTTTGCATAAACGAGATATAATCTCTTCTTTTTTGGGAGTTTTATTAAAATCATGATTCGACATGACTACTTTCACTTCTTTTTCATGAGCAAACTCGACTATTTCATTTACAATTTCATCTCCCATAAATAGCTCTACATCTATTAAGTCTATTAATCCTGTATTAGAGATTTCCTTATTTAAAATAGTATAATAATCTTTTGATATTAATTTTTGTCCACCTTCTTTTATACTTCTAAATGTAAATAATAGAGGTGTATCTGGTATATATTTTCTTAATTCATTAATAACTTCTTTAACTTGTTGAATATTTTCTACATTCTCAAAGAAATCAACACGCCATTCTACAACATCCAAACAAATTTCCTTTAAGTCATTAACTTCTTCAATAATTTCTTCTTTAGTTTTTCCAACTATTGGTACACAGATTTTAGGTATACCTTCTCCTATTCTAATATTTTTTACTTGTACTATATTATTCATATTTCTCCTCCACACATATAGAAGTTTTATCAGATTTTATATTCTTTACATCACAATATTATTATATCGTAAAAATACTATAAGTCATAACAATACTAATTCTACAGTAGTACTTCATTTTATATACTTACATTTAATTTTTTTACACTCTTTCTTGTAATTTCATTATATTACTTAATTGTTATTAATAAAATACATATTATTCTTAATATTGATAGAATTAATCTATGAATTATGGTATAATATGGTATAATTTTGTAGAAATAACCCGAATTTTATTACTTATGAAGGGATTGAATATCAATGAACCTAAATCATTTGCATTACTTTAGAGTTTTAGCCAAAGTTGAGCACTATACAAAAGCAGCTACACAATTGTCTATAACTCAACCAAGCTTAAGTCATGCTATATCTGCTCTTGAAAAAGAACTGGGAACTTTTTTATTTGAAAAACAAGGTAGAAATGTTCGTTTAACTAAATATGGTAAATTTTTTTTAACTTATGTTGATAAAGCATTGAGTGAATTAGAAAGAGGAGAAAAAAAGCTTAGAGAATATACGAGTATATCAAAAGGTGTCATAGACTTAGGATTTATTTATACATTGGGAGCTTACTTCATTCCAGATATACTTGGTAAGTTTTTAGAAAAAGAGTCAAATAAAAATATTTCATTTTCATTTGGTCAAGGTACTACTAAAAAGATTATCCAAAGTTTAAAAGATGAAAAATTTGATTTAGCATTTTGCTCTTTTGTTCCAAATGAACCCAACATAGATTTTACAGCTATACTTCAGGAAGAATTGGTTGTAATAGTGCCATATAACCATCCTTTAGCCTCAAATGAAAGTGTAGACTTAAAGGATACAAAGGATTATCCTTTTATATTCTTTAGTGAAGATAGTGGAGTTAGACCAATTATTGATAAGCTCTTTGAAAAAGTTGATGTAAAACCACAAATTGTATGTGAAACAGAAGAAGATACAGCTGTCGCAGGTTTAGTTTCTATTAACTATGGTATAGCAGTTGTTCCAAATATTTTTGCTCTTAAATATTTTAATGTAAAGGTTTTATCAATAACAAATCCTATACATGAAAGGTACATATATTTAGCTACAATGAAAAATAAATATTTAACTCCTGCTGTTAATAGTTTTAGAAACTTTGTTATTAATTACAGTAAAAACAATAATCTAATTGATAAAATGGAATAAGAACAAGTTAAAAAGGGATTGTTTCAGAGTAAATACTCTGTACAATCCCAGACACATTTTAAAATTTATTAAAGTTTATTAGAAATAATCTGAGAAGTATGGATTTTCACGTTCAATAAGATTTTCTAATAAATCTACTATTTCTTTATCACAAGTAATTCTTTTTATTCTATGAAGATAAGTTGGTCTTTTGTAACTAAGCAACATAGTTGTAAGTGTTTGTATATCAAGCTTCAAATCATACTTATCACCACCAGAGGTTAGTATACCTTTACCTTCTTTAGAAACACTTAGTGTAAATACTCCTGTATTCCAATCTAATAAAGGGTCTTTTAATTGAAATACTAACTTTACTTCATTTTCTTGTTCTTTAAATGGATACTGATTTATAAATTGTTCTATATCAACAATTCTACCCATAAAGTATGGTTTTATATTTTCTTCTATGTCTCCATCTTCAAGTAAAAATGCCAATGGTTCATCTGTATATGTATTTCCAACCACTTTATTTATCATTGAAAAGTGAGCACTTATAAAATTCCATAATCCTGTACGTGCCTCTTCTTCTACAAATACCATTTCTTTAATATAGAATATTTCATCAGAAATCCAATATAACACATAACCTTGTGCTTCATGGTTTTTATCATAATAAATTGCACATGTTAAGTCATCTAAATCCCAACGCCAGTATTCTTCCCATGCCAACTCACTTCTAATCATAGACGCATGGCTCTTTTTAGAAAATCGTTCATAAACATTTCTGACATCTTCGTGTTCTATACTTACACGCTCAACTTCTCCTGATACCGCTTTAGGTTTCGGCAACTGAGTATCTTTAATTTCAAAAGATATCTTATCTGATATTATTTCCCATCCCTTACGACGATAATATGGAATTGAGTATGGAAATAAATAAGATATAGATTGTTTTCTTTCTCTCATATCTGTTAATGCTTGTCGCATCAATTTATCCATAAGACCTAAATTAGAATATTCAGGATATGTTCCAACACCAGTAAGACCACCCATATCGTATTCTTGACCAAATATATTGATTTTAAATGGATAAACAGCTATTTGAGATACTAGTTTATCCTCATCAAACCAACCAAATACATCTGCTTGTCTTAATACAGGTAGTTTAGCAAGAGTTATTTCTCTTTCCTCCCAACCTACTTGTTGTAAATCATGGTTTGTCACTTGAAATACATAACGTAACAATTGATTGAATTGTTGCAAATGCTTAGTTTCTACTTTCTTCATTTCGAGTCTCTCTAGTCGACTCATAATAAAACCTCCTAAAAATAAATACATATAAATACTATCTATTTATATAATATAGATAATAAATTTACATAAATACTACATAAATATTTATATAAACATAATTTTATCATACCCAATATATTCTAGTCAAATCACTGTTGAAAATTAAAGTTTAATTCAATAATAGCATTATTTAACTTAATAAAAGATGATTTATATTTGGTATATCTTAAATACTTGTAATTTTTTATCACTTTGATATAATCAAATAAATAGACAATTGTAATAAAATACAATTTAGTTAAAAATATTTTATTTAAAATAAAATAATAAACTATAAATAAATAAGTAATATATAAGGAGTGATTCTGTGAAGAGATGCATTGTAATAATGGGATAGTCAGGAAAACAACATAATATAAAGGAGAGATTTAAACATGACTATTCCAAATTCAGATAAAATATATCCAAGAAGTAATGATTATCAAACTATATATCTTAAAAATGTGATTACAAGAGACAATATAAAAGTTGGAGACTATACAATATATAACGACTTTTATAATGACCCAAGGGATTTTGAAAAAAATAATGTACTATATCAGTATCCTATAAACACTGATAAATTAATAATCGGAAAATTTTGTTCAATTGCATGTAATGTAAAGTTTTTAATGACCAGTGGAAACCACACTGTGAAATCACTCTCTACTTATACATTTCCAATCTTTTATGAAGAATGGGATTTAGACATAAATCATATAACAGATGCTTGGGATAATAAGGGTGATATTGTAATTGGAAATGATGTATGGATAGGCTATGATGCTGTAATTATGCCAGGTGTAAAAATTGGTGATGGAGCAATTATTGGAACAAGAGCTGTAGTTACTAATAATGTCCCTCCATATTCTATTGTTGGAGGAATACCTGCAAAAATTATAAAGAAAAGATTTAATGATGATATAATTTCAAAATTATTAAAAATTAAGTGGTGGGATTGGTCATATGAAAAAATCCAATCAAGTATTCAACACATTCAATCAGGAGCTATTGATAGATTAGTTTAATATTATAACTAATTTATCTTAAAACGAGATTTAGGGGAAATCTTTTTAGGAATTCCCTTAAATCTACTATATTGCCAATAGTCCTACTTGATATAATTAAAATTAAAAATAGTACTACGGTTATAAAACAAAAATAATTTAACTTTTCTAAAATTACTTTACTTTTATTATTTATTCTCTACAAGAGATTCGAATTTTCTAAAATCATCTCTATTATTTATTATCATAAAAGATTTAACTTTTCTAAAGTTGTTATTATATTTCTTCCTTCTCTAACTCCATCGATTATTCTTCTAGCTATTTTACTATCTCCTATATTTAGAACTTCCACATTTTTAGCTTCAAAATATTTCTTTAAATTATTCAAAATTGGATTATTAGATTTCATTCCTAAACATATAAATCCATAATCAAAATTTAGTAAGAACTCTTCTTCATTCTTCTTAACTTTAAAATTATCATCCTCAACTTCCAATAATGCTGTATTTGTATAAACATCAACATTGTAATCTTTTAACATCTTCATCATTGTCACCTTTGTTATAGGGTCTAAATCTTTGCCCACAACTGGTAACATCTCAACTATAGAAGTTTTAGCCTTATTTTCTGAGAAAAATTCTACAACATCTAATCCAACAGCTCCACCACCCACAACTACTACTTTCTTATTTTCTAAGTCTTTTGTTTTAAAATATTCTATATCATTAAATAGCTTAAATATTGAACTCACCTTTCCATTTTCTTGGTCTATCCTATCCATCAAACCAGTTATTGGTGGAAGTAATGGTTTTGAACCTGTAGCATTTATAATTATATCAGGTTTTAAATTTTCTATAAATTTAATATCGGCCTTTGTATTTTTAAAAACAATTAAATTTTTTAATTTATTAACTCTCTGTTTTAAATACTTTGGAAAATCATTTATTCTACTTTTATCCGGAAAAGTTGATATTGTCTCAGCAAGCCCTCCTATATCTGCTTTTTCTTCTAATAAAAATACATTACAGCCCACCTCTGCTGCTGTGGCTGCGGCTTCGAGACCCGCCGTTCCTCCACCTATAACAACCACATTTGTTGTCTTATTTACTTTTCTTTGTTTATATTCTTCTCCATTTATTAAGTCTGGATTTACTGTACATCTTATAGGTCTATTTGCTCCAATTCTATTACCTGCACATCCTATATTACATGAAATACACTTTCTTATTGAATCTTCTTTTCCATTTTCTACCTTTTCAGCCCAATTAGGGTCAGCTATAAGGCCTCTTCCCATACCTATAAAATCCGCTTCATTATTTTCAAGTATTTTTGATGCTATCTCTGGATTCCTTATATTTCCAGTTATTATTGTTGTTTTTCCAAATCTTTTTTTAACTGCTTTAGACATATATGAACGCCACCCATCTTCTAATGTCATTGTATCGATTTGAAATTGTATAGAATCATTTAATGCTGCTGATACATTATATATATCTACTTCTTCATTTAAATATTCAAGAAGCTTTAAAGTATCATCTAAAGTATTTCCTCCCTCTATAAATTCATCAGCACTTATCCTTAAAGATATAGGAAATAAGGCTCCTACTTCGTCTCTAACTTTATCAATTACTAGTTTTGCAAATCTCGCTCTATTTTCAAGACTTCCACCAAATTCATCTGTACGCTTATTGTAAATTGGGGATAAAAATTGACTTATTAGATATGAGTGTCCAGCGTGTATCTCTATAGCATCAAAACCAGCTATTTGAGCTCTTTTTGCTGCCTTTCCATATTTTGTAGCTATATCTAGTATTTCTTCCTTCTTTAATTCTCTTGGTATTGTTCCTCCATTTTTTGAGGGTATGTTCGAAGAAGATACTGGAGTTAATCCATTTATTCTATCTGGCATAGCTGAAGCACCTGAATGATTAATTTGTATAGCTACACATGCACCATGTTTATGTAGACTCTCAGTTAACTTATATAAAGCAGGTATGTATCTGTCATGGTCTATTCTTATTTGTGTAGTTCCATTAGAACCTAAAGGAAAATCTACACAAGCATTTTCTACAATTATAAGTCCAGTTCCACCTTTAGCTCTTTGTTCATAATATTTAATGTGTTCATCTTTAAATTCTCCACTTTCTCCACCAAAGTTTGTTCCCATTGGTGGCATAACTATTCTATTTTTTACATTCATCCTTTTTATAGTTAATGGTTCAAAGATATTTTGATATATTTTCATTTCTATTCCTCCACACGTTTTTATGTTTATAGTTTTTGTGTTTTAAATTTATGTCTCTATTATAATGCGTAGAAATCTATTAAACCAGTGCATATTTTCATCATTATTGATAGATTTTTTCTATAATTTTATGATTATGTTTCTTAACAAAAAAATCATGCTACATTAATAGTGATACACTATTAATGTAGCATGATTACTTAAACTCTAGATAATTTTAATATTTTACATCTACACATATATATTAAGAATAGCTAAATTTTACAGTCTTCTATACTCTTCTCTTTTTAATTTTAAGTTACTTAGATAATAATCTATCTCATCAATTAGACGTTGTTTATCCTCAGGTAATATTCCTTTTAAGTTAACATAATTTGAGGCATGATTACTTCTAAATACGACTTTTTCATTGGTATCTATATTTTTTATCATTTCTTTAATTTCTTGTAGCACAGCTTTATCTTCCAATACTGTAAATTCACCTGATTGAAGTAAATCGTAAAGTTCAGTATTAGGTTCTACCATTAAACTCAATACACCTACATAATCTGGTGAAATTGCTCCTAGCATTTTTCCTGTATCAACTCCATGTTGATTCGTTTTTTTAGTTCCTCCAAGACCTGCTATTACAGTAGCTGATAATTTAATACCATTTTGCTTAACTTTTCTACCAACTTTTATAAGTTGTTCACTATTAAATCCCTTTTTAATATCTTCTAATACCTCATCATTTCCACTCTCAAGCCCTAGATAAATCATCTTAACACCAAGTTTTTTTAACTCTTTAAGTTCATCATCAGTTTTTTTCTCTATAGACTTAGGAGAGCCATATAGAGTAATTCTTTCACACTCTGGAAAAACTTCTTTTATATACAATATTATATCTCTTAGTTTTTCCATTGGTATTATCAATGCGTCTCCATCTGCTAAAAATATTCTGTCTACATTTTTATAATGTCTTCTAAATATATCAATTTCATTTTTTATTACTTCTAATGGTTTTATTTTAAATTTCTTTGATTTGTACATACTACAAAATGTACATTTATTATGAGAACATCCTAGTGTAACTTGTATTATAAGACTATAAGCCTCACTTGGCGGTCTATAAAGTGGCATATCATATTCCATATTAAAATCCCCCTTTTAATCAACTCTTAATTTTATTATATTAATAATATTTACTTAAAATAATACTTTATATATATTATAAACTTCAAGCTTTTGTTTAAGATATATTATTTAAAAATTTAATAATACTATTTGCAGTAATCTTAAGCTGTTTTTCTTGACTTATAATAGCATCATTGTCTCCCTTTTGTTTTCCATAATCTCCAAATTGTGCATGATTTCCCCCTTCAATTTCAACATAAGTTGTATCATCAGGAAGTTTTTCTTTTGCTTCTATAAGATTTTTAAAATTAACTACTCCATCTTTACTTCCCCATATAGATATAACCTTTTTACCTAGCTGTTTTAGTTCATTGCCCATTGGATAGGAAGATAAAAACACAACTCCATCAATTAATTTATTGTCACGTGCAAAATTAGATGCAACAACTCCACCCAATGAGTGACCTCCTATTACCCAATGTTCTATATTATTGTAAGAATCCATAATTTTCTGTGCTTTATTAGTTCCAAGTATAGCTAGATTAAGTGGCATTTTTGCAATTACCACTTCATATCCACTTTCTGCTATTTTTCTTGCAAGTGGTGCATATGATTCAATTTCTACTTTAGCTCCTGGATAAAAAATTAGACCTTTAGAAACTTTTCTACCCTTCGGTGTAAATGAAATATTTTCATTTATGGTTACCTCAACTTTACTATTGCTAACTAATGCTTCTTTTGCTAGTTTTTGAGGTTCATATGTTTTGTTTATCCATATGAAAAAACTAAGCAGAATCAATACAAACAGTATACCTATTCCCATGAATATTTTCTTTTTTATATTAAATTTTCTATTATCATTTTTATCATCTTCGTTTTCAACCTCATCATAAAGTAAAGGTCTTTCAAGTTCCATAGTTATACTAAATGTATCATATTTCTTATTGCGCTTTACCTTTACATCTTTACTCATAAATCTAACCCCCATAATATTTGAATACTATTATAGTTTATCCTAAGTAAATTGTTTTTTCAACCAATGAAAAAAATCAATATTTTAACCTTTTTCACACAAAATTCATAAATATATGGTTTTTGTTTTTAATATACTATTTTCTGTTAACATTGTATAAAAGAAAAAGTCATATACTTTATTTTAAAGCTATGACTTTTTATATAATTTAATTAGATTAGATTAGAAAACTATGCAACTTCTTGCACTAACATTTTACTGATATTACTTATTCTATACATTTCTTTTACACCATTTAAGGTTTGAAGTAAATTTAGGCAAATTATTTTATCACCTAAACTTACTGTACTTTCAATACTATCTAAAATTACACTTCTTCCTTCATCATATTTATCAGCATCATAATTTGAAATATAACTAGTATCTCTCAATATTCTTTCTACA
The DNA here is from genome assembly GCF_020658275.1 of Clostridioides sp. ES-S-0190-01. Lineage (NCBI taxonomy): Bacteria > Bacillati > Bacillota > Clostridia > Peptostreptococcales > Peptostreptococcaceae > Clostridioides > Clostridioides sp. ES-S-0190-01. Next base: position 184,765 of record NZ_JACVWA010000045.1, read on the forward strand.
TCTTCATCTCTAATATTATTCTTTTTGACATTTATATATAAATTGTACATATTACTTATTAGTAATTGTTGATTTTCTAAGAAATCATCTTGATGTTCATCTTTGTATATAGTATTTATCAGCATAAGTCTATCTTCAATAAGTGATGGCACTAATAATAGATTCTTTATATAATGAACATTGGTTGAATTTTCAATAGATTTATTAACTTCATTAATTATATTTTTAACTATACCTTTATACACATCTATAACATGCTGATACCCCATTTTTGCATCATATGGTAAAACAAATTTATTTATTATTAATGCAATAATTGCACCTAATACTACATATGAAATTCTACTCATAGTTAAAACATTAGGGTCTCCCATAACTGCTGCCGAACCAAGGGCTGAAACAGTTACACACACTATCAGTTTTCTATAATCAACTACATATGAGTTTATGTATCCTGCTAAAAGTACTATTAATGACCTTAATGTATTATCTTTTATTATTGAAAATGAAACAATAAATATTACCGCTCCTACTAGTGTACCTTCTATTCTTTTTCTGGATTTCTGCAAACAGTTCTCTGCATAAGGTTGCGTTAATGAAAACACAGTTAACATTATCCATCTTCCATCTTTTAAGTGAAAATAATCCATAATAAAACCTGAGATTGCTGCAGCCAAAGCGATTTTTATTGCATAAGAAAATCTTATAGATTTTAAATTAAAATGTTGTTTATATATTGATATTCTTTTAAATTCACGTGGTATCTTTATTTTTCTTTCAACTCTTTTTTCCTCTTTTGATTTTACCTTTTTGTACTCTAATAAAAATTCATATAGATTTTCTAAAACACTATAAATTTCTTTCAAATTTATATTTTTAGTATCTTGAGCGACAACATAGTCTCTAAACCCAAGTATTTCTTTATCAGTTATCTTATCTTTATTTTCTAAGCACATCTTGATATAATTTACTTCTTTAGATACTACAACTAAAACATCTTCTTTACTATTTGTACTACTTTCTTTTAGCATATTTTTTATGTCTTCATCCTCAAATTCCTTAGTATCTATTTTATATCTATCTAAGATTAAACTTATTCTTTCTAATGAAAATAAGATATTTATTATATCCATTCCTTTAATACTAATAAAAAAATCATCTTTTCTATTATCAAATATAACCATTTTAAGACCTTTTGATATAGAATTTATTGTGTAATTACAACTATCTATTTTTCTCATATTAGACTTATTTACAGAATTATCACTATTAATAATATTTTTTAAAAGATTTATTTTTTCCAACAACTCATCACATATAGATATTAATTCTTTGTCACCAATTTTTTTCATTCTATTTCTATTCATAACAAATTGAGCAATCATTATGACAAGTGAACCACTAGCTAAAGCCGATAATCTTATAGGAAATTCGCTTAATCCTACAGGTATACTTATCATAAATATATACATAAGACCAAAAGGTACATATACAGCCCTTTTCAAGTCATAACTAAATAAATATCCTATTATAAATAATGCTATAAAATTTAATAAAATTCCTAAATACATATTTTGTACTGCAAAAAACGATAATACTCCTAATGTTACGTTTATTATCAAGTATTTCAGTAAATTTTTAATTGGAGAAATAGTTAAATCCCTTTCCAAAAGCATTAGCATAGCTGTTACTATAGCCACACCTATAAGTGTATTTTTACTTCCAAATAAAGCTATAAATGCAGATATAAATGCTATTATAAAAATAAACAATTTAGTTTTTGATATTATTAATTTTTTTGTCATCAAATACCTCCTTAAAAATTTCAACAAAGTCAATTTTATCACACTTATTATCGTATTCAAAATCGTCTTTTCTACGTGAGGATTCTAATTTTTCTATTTATAATTCTAATTTTAATTCATATATTAACGAACTTTATAATCATATATAACATATATATTCATATGCCAGCATACGTTTTTTCTTTCAAATATTTTTTTAAAATTAAAAACAACGCTCTCAATAATACAATATTTGTACTTATTGAGGGCGTTGTAAGATTTATCTAGCAAACTTGTTTAATTTTTTCTTTACCTAGTATGTAAGTACCAAGTCCCATAAATAAAGCTCCTCCAACAATGTTTCCAAGTGTTACTGCTACTAAATTATAAATAGCTCCTCCAATACTAACTGTTTGAATTGTTGGAGAAAATAATGAAACACTATAGATTGTCATATTCGCTACACTATGTTCAAACCCTGTTGTTATGAAAGCAAATAAACATAGGAATATCATAATTATTTTTGCACTATCATTGTTAGTTCTAAATGAACATAAAACTGAGACACAAACTAAGATATTACACAAAACTCCTCTAAAGAAAAGAGACATAAATGGCATAGATGCCTTGGCTGCTGCTGTGTTTGCAAAAAATTCTGCTACAGGACCTTTATCTACTAAACCAGTTCCTACAAACATTATACCTAAAATTAAAGCTCCTATTAAATTTCCTACCCAACTGTATATCCATATTTTAGAAGTATCTTTTATACTTACCCCTTTATTTAGCATACCTACAGACATTACCATATTATTTCCAGTAAACAGCTCTGTTCCTGTCATTACAACTAAACTAAGTGCTACTGCAAACGATAACCCCATCATTATCTTTGTCATAGGAGAACCTGCATCTGTCAAAATCCCTCCAATAGTAAATATCAAAAGTATACCGATACCTACATAAAGTCCTGCAAAAGCAGAAGACACTAAATATTTTATCTTACTTGTATTTAATAAATTTATTTTATTTATAGCTGCGTTAGTTAATTTATCCAAAGTTTCTTTATGCATAATTCCCTCTTCCTTCTATTAAATTTATAATTTATTTAAATATATTTTTTTATTACTTATAGATATTTAACACCACTCCAGTATATATTTTCATGTACTTTAGTTATTTCTTCAAATTGTACACCTTCAAGTGCCCATTTTTTAAATTCCATGAATCCAGTCCTGTCAATTATATATCCTATATGCTCTTTCCCTCCTGGTGCATCTTTATCTATATATTGCTCTACATATTTGTAAGTATTAAGTATTATTTTTATTATGTTGTCTTCATCTGCCCATAAAAGAAAATCTTCTGCTAGTCTTGGATTTTTCTTACCTGTTCTACCCATTATAGCTAATCTATAGTATTTTTTTTCATCTCTAGTCCATGCATTTGTTGGGCAATTTAGTACACATTCTCCACAACCTATGCATTTATCTCCATCTCTTACTACTTTATTATTTTCTGTTTTTAATGCTCCAACAGATAGTTTTGAGCATTTTTTTACACACGCTCCACAATTCACACATCTATCTTTTTCATATAGTGGTAAGGTCATTCCTATAATTCCAAAGTCATTCATTCTAGCTTTTATACAGTCATTCGGACATCCAGTCAATGCCACTTTAAAATGTAAGTCATTTGGAAAAATTGCTTTTTCTATTTTTTTTGCAAATTCAGTTGTATTATACTGCGCTTTTGGACAGACTTTATTACCTATACATGCAGCTATGTTTCTCGTACCTGCTGCTGGATAACCTGCATTTTTCTCACTTTGATTTATATTCATCTTTTCAATAACAGGTTGTATGATATTATTTATTTCTTCCATATCTTCCATATCTATTCCTAAGATTTCAAATCCCTGTCTTGTAGTTATGTGTATCTGACCATTACCATATTCATTTGCAATCCTAGAAACTGTGATTAAACTTTCAGGGTCAATAAGACCTCCTGGCACTCTAACTCTTAAAGAAGTTTTATATTTTGTTTTTGTAATTCTATAAGCATTTTTCATTACTTTTTTAGTATTTAAATCTCTTATCACAAACTCCACCCCCTAATCAATAAGATTTTTAGCATATGAATAATCAAATACTGGTCCATCTAAACATATATAAATATCATCCATCTTACAGTGTCCACATTTTCCTATTCCACAACACATTTTTCTTTCATAAGAAACCCAAATATTTTTTTCGTCTAAATCTCTTTTTAAAAACTCTCCTACTGTAAATTTCATCATCATTGGAGGTCCAACTACAATTGCAGAAGTATTATTTATATCTTTTATATCTAAATCTGGAATATATTTTGTTACTAATCCTACATTTCCACTATAACCCTCATCAGCTCCATCCACAGTAACTAAAATATCCAATTTTTCACTCCATCTTTTTAAGTCCTCTGCAAATAGAACATCTTTTGGTGATTTAAATCCAACTATTAATTTAAACTTTTCACACTTATCTTTATTATTATAAAAATATTCAACTATTCCTCTTACAGGAGCTAATGCACTTCCTCCTGCTACTACTACGATTTCTCTTCCTTCATATAAAGATACATCAAATCCATTTCCATAAGGTCCTCTTATAAAAAACGAATCTCCTTCTTTGTAATTGAATAATTCACTAGTAACTTTACCTACATTTCTTATTGTAAAATCAATATAATCTTCTCCATATCCTGATACTGATATTGGACTTTCACCATATTTAGGTATAGATATTTCATAGAATTTTCCAGGCAGAACCCCTTTTGTATCACAATTCACTTTGAATGTCCATTCTTTATCAGTATGTTTAACTATGTCTAGTATTTTTGCACTTACTGGTATATATGAGTTCATTTATATCTCCTCCTTACTAGTTACTAAATCATTTATTTTTTCTATACATTTTGAAAATGATATATATTGTGGACATGCATCATCACATCTTCCACATCCAACACACATGTTATATCCAAATCTTTTTTTGAAATCATTTATTTTATGCATAGTTTTAAATCTCATTCTTTCTCCTTGTTTTTTTCTGAAAGAATTTCCACCTGCTATGTCTGTATATCCATCTACTTGACATGAAGCCCAAACTCTTCTTCTTTCACCTACATTTTCATTTTCCTTATAAAAAATATCCTGCATTGTAAAGCATGAGCATGTTGGACATACAAAATTACATCTTCCACATCCAATACATCTTGTGTCATATTCATCCCATATTGGATTTCCTATTATCTCATTAGAATCAATATTTTCTGGTATATCTATAGAAATTAAATTTTCTGTTACATGACTAACATCAAATTCTGATGGCTCTCCATTAAATACTTCAAATTCATTGTCTTTTATGTCTAAGTACAATGTTTCTCCTTCTATATTCAATCCAAGTGAATAGTTATCAGTTTTATTAGAATCCATACTTACACAAAAACAATTTCTAAAACTCTCTTTACATCCTACAAGTGCAAATTTTATTTTTTCTCTAATATGTTTATAAAAATAATCTTTTTCTTCTCCATTATTTAAATATATTTCATCGAGTCTCTTTATTCCATTTATGTCACAAGCTCTTAGAAAAATTAAAATCTTTTTATTGTCTAAATCGCTTTCCTTAAATTCTTTTTCAGTAAAGTAAAATAAGACTTGATTAATAGGAAGCACTACTTCTTTTGGTGAAAAGTTTGATTTTTGAGCAAATTCCATTTCTTCAAAAGTATTTACTTCCTTGTATCTTATCATGTCCGTATCTGAAAAAGTACCTTTAAATGGCATTATGACTGGTGCAAATATTTTGTAGTCTTTTTTTAGGAAATTCAGACCTTCATTGAATTTGGATGAATCTAATTTTAATTTCATTTTTATCACCTTTCTTATATTTTAGTTTTGCTTACTTATTATCTTGTTTAAATCTTAACACTTTATTTTAGATACTTCTGTGATAATTATCACAGTTTTAAAAATAATAAAAAAAATATTACTAGAGTTTATTAAACTCTAGTAATATTTCTTTATTATTTATAACTTTAAATTAAAAATCTGTTCTTTTAAATACAAGCTTTTCAAATGATTCTATATCCATAGGTCTTGCAAAGTAAAATCCTTGTCCAATATTACAGCCTGCATTTTTTAATAAATTTAATTGACCTTCAGTTTCTATTCCTTCAGCTACAATTAGCATATCTAAATCCTTACCTAATGTAATTATATTCTTTATAACTTTTTCTCCACGTGTAGATGTAATTGTCTCATTTAAAAATTCTCTATCAATCTTCAATACATCAATTGGTAATTTTTTTAAAAGACTAAGTGAAGAATATCCACTTCCAAAATCATCCATAGATACAATAAATCCAATATCATGCAAATCATTTAAAATATCTAAAAGCATGCTTATATTTGACAAAAATAAACTTTCTGTTAACTCAAGTTCTATTAGATGCGCTGGTATATTATGCTTATTGATTAAAGATTTTAAACTAGTTACTATATTTCTATTATTTAAATGAATTCTTGATACATTTATAGAAATTGGTGGTGGCTTTATTCCATTTTTTATCCATTTTGACATTGTACTAAAGACATTATCCCAAACATACAAATCAAGTTTTTCTATAAATCCATTTTTCTCAAATAGTGGAATAAAATCATTAGGCGATATAGTTCCCTTAATTGGATGAATCCAACGAACAAGAGCCTCTGAACCTACAATCTCATCTGTTATAAGGTTAATTTTAGGTTGCAAATAAACTACAAACTCTTTATTTAAAAGTGCATTATCCATATTATTTTCAATTTCTTTTTCACGAAGTATAGAAAGCCTTATTTTATCATCATAAAAAGCAACTTTACTCTTATAATTGGTTTCTATTGTTTGACAAGCTATCTTAGCTCTATCAATCATTACATCAATATTTACATCATCTTTATCAATTAAATACGCTCCACATTTAAGTATTATATCTATTTTAAATGTATTTTCTTTATCACTATTCACAATCTCAAAAAAATCATTTGCTCTTTTTCTTAAATTTTCTATATTACTTTTTTTAGTCATTACAATAAATCTATCGTCTGATAATCTTGCATATATTTCATCCTTAAAAATACTTTCACCTATTTTTCTTGCTATATATTTTAAAATATTGTCTCCAAATTCAAAACCAAACATATCATTTATATATTTAAATTTATCTATGTTAATATAATATATAACAAAGTTATACGTTCCATATTTTTCAAAAAGCTTATTAGCATCAATTTTAAATTTCAATAGACTTCTTATACCTGTTACTTCATCAACATATGCTATCTTTTTTAATTTATTCATTTGTACCTTATAATTTACAATAAATATTCCAAAAACTATAAATATAATAAATAATATTATCAAAATAAATGCCATAATATTATGCTGTATAAAATCTAATAGAGTAACTGTATGCTCTAAGTACTTCGTACTGCCTGTAACTGCAATTGCAACCTCTTCTTCTGTAACTCTATTGATGGATTTATTGAGTATTGACAATAATGCAGGATTTGCTTTTTCAGAAACCCCTATTCCAATATCCACGACTTGATTTTTTATTGGCATAAACATAAGCCCATCAGATTCTTCAGTATTAATTATATTATTTAGGATATAGTTGCTTCCTATAAATACATCACTTTCTTCTTTCTTGACAGCTTCAATACATTTACTAGCATTTGGATAAAAACTTACTTCTTGATTTGGATAATATTCTTTTACGAATGATTCTATCCCTGTCCATTTAATCATTGCTACCTTAGTTTTTTCATCCATTCTAATATCATTTTTTGCCAAACCTAACATGGTAGTTTCAAGGTAGCCATCAGTAAATATAATATTATGCTCTAACTCAGTACTCCGTGACATAAACATATTTGCACAAATATCTACCTCACCATTTTCAACCATTTTTAAACCCTCTGAAAAATTATCTACCTTTATATACTCAAACTTTAAACCTGAGTTATTTGAAATTGATTTTAATATATCTATTGATATACCTTTGTAGGAATTTGTATTTTTATCAAAAAAAGATAGTGGTGACGTATCAGGACCTGATACAACTTTTATTACAGGATGTTTCTTTATATATTCTTTTTCCTCCAAAGTAAATACTTCTTTAGCTATTGCAGTACTCTTATAATGTTTATTAAATAAATTACCATCATAATATATATCTTCTCGCTTAATCTCATTTAATGCATAATTCAAACCATCTAGTATTTTTTTGTTTCCCTTAGTTGTTGCATAATAGATAGGCTCTGATGAAAAACGTAATACTACCTTTGTATTTGGTATATCTCTAATGCTTCCTGTAAGTATCATATCAATGGTTCCTTTTTCAAGTTCCTTTTGAAGTTCTTCTGCACCTTCTATGTACTTATATTTTACAGATATTTTATTTTTTTTACAGTATTCATCAAATACACTTTTAAAATGATTATCTGAAACTGTACCTACTACTTTTCCATCAATCTCTTTTAGATTATTATAAGATATTGTATTGTTTTTGGAGTTCACATACAATGCTCCATATTCATATCCAAAATTTAAATTTGTATAATCATAGTATTCTTCACGTTCTTCATCCTTTTGCAATGCTCCAAATATATCAATTTTTCCCTCTTTAAGCATTTCTAGACCTTGACTCCATCCACAAGGTATATATTCTAATTTCCAATTATTTATTTTAGCGATTTCATTCATATAATCATATGTATATCCATATAACTGACCATCTTTTGTAACAGAAATTCCATAACTAGGCCAATATCCAACCCTTACTTTTTCTTTCTCAGAAGTGGCTAAAACAAATGATGTATTTAATATAAGTAAAAAAATAACCATAGTAATAGTAAATCTATATTTTACATTCATAATATGCCTCCATTTATAACTAAATCATATCAAGATAGTTAAAATATTCTTATTCAACTTAATATTCTTTATATTAAAAATTTAAGCCCTCCATTTGCATTTAAACTTTAAATAGAGTCATTAAATATAATAAATCTATCTTTTCCTTGATTTTTTGAATGATAAAGAGCTTTATCTGCTTTTTCATATAATTCAATAAAAGTTGTTCCATGATTTGGCATAATAGATATTCCAATACTACAAGAAACTTTATATGACTTATTTTCTCCAGTATAATAATTTCTAAATGCATTACATAGCTCAATCGCTTTGTTTTCAATAAATTTTATATTCTTCATATTTTTTATGAAAACTACAAACTCATCTCCACCAATACGTCCAATTATATCATCCTCTCTAAAAATAGAAGTTAATTTTTTTGATACTTCAACTAATACTTTATCACCAAAGACATGCCCTAAATTATCGTTAATAGCTTTGAAATCGTCTAAATCAATAATAAAAAATGCATGACTACTTTCTTTAACTCTGTCTAAACTCAAAAATCTCTTTATTAGAGTTTCAGTTGTACCTTTATTATAAATTCCTGTTAATATATCACGTTCAGCTTTAAATTTAAGCTCAATCTCTTCTTTTTTCTGTTTGTCTATATCTTTAATGTACGCAAATCCTTTAAGTTGATTGCTTTGGGGGTCTTTAAGTAAATGCATTGTACAAAGTTCCCATAAAATCTTACCATTAATGTCATATCTTCGATACTCTAACTTTAACTCATTTACTCCCTTATTATATGAATCTAAGACATTTTCATAATAAAATACTTTTTTAAAGTTTTCCCTATCTGAAATAAAAACTATATCGTCAACAATAGCCTCCATTACTTCAGAATATTTTCCAGCAGGTCTTAAGCCTAAATTGTTATCAGGCTTTATATTACTTGATATAAATTTATCTTGAGAAAAATTAATTTCATATATAGCAATTGCTTCAGACAACATAGCTTTTCTATATTGCTCTTCTTGATTATATTGCATTTCAGCTTTTTTTTGCTCATTTATGTCTTCTAGTAGACCTATCGCTCTAATTGGAATTTCTGCTCCATTAAATAGATTCGTTAGAGTCATTCTATTCCATATATATTTTCCATTGACTAGTCTTGTTTTTATTACAGATACTACACTTTCTTCACCTTTTTCCATTTTATTAAAAGATTCTTTAAACACATCAACAAAGTCAGGATGTATTATCCCAGAATCTATAAAATATTCTATGCCATTTTCAATATTTTTTTGTAATCCATATATTAAAGAGACATCACTAGAGACATGTATAGATTTTGTATGCATATAATAGTCAAATACTATGTTAGAAGTCTTGGATAAGGCTATTCTAAGCCTTTCTTCATTAATCTTAAGTTCTTCTTCTACTTTTTTTAAATCTGTTATATCAACCAACACACAGTAGAAATACTCTTTTCCATCAGAATCTTTTATAAGCTCACACTTATTTACAACCCACACAAAATTCCCACTCTTAGTAATCATTCGATACTCTATTTCAACTACTTTTGATTCTAATATTTGAAGTGCAAATTCATTTTTCACTCTATCTACATCATCTTTATAAATTACATCATAAAAATTATTATTAAACATGGATTTTATCTCTTCTTTAGTATATTCAAACAGGTTAATAAATCCATCACTTAAAAACACAAATTCATATTTTTCACCTACACTACATTTAAAAACACCTCCTGGTATATTGTTAGTGAGTGAAGATATCTCTAGATTTGCTTTTACAAGCTTTTCTTTGGATTTTTTCTCTTTATAAAATACAATTAAAATCAAAATTGAAAGTGCTATGAAGTTTTTAGTTGTTAATATAATTGCAAGTTTGTTTATCTTAGAAATCTCTTTCACTATCAAAGTCTTTGGAATAAAAGACAATACATACCAATCATTTATACCAACTGGAGTATACGTGGCATATTCCTCTTTTCCTTTGAATTTATATTCTAAAAATCCACTTTTCTTATTTGATATATCTTCAATAAAGTTTTTATAACTGTAATCTTCTCTAACATAAATAAAATCAAAAAAATCGCTAACATTATTTATGGTGTCATCAGTTTCTCCTGGAGTAGATTTTAAGACAAGATTTCCTGATTTTTCAAATATATATGTACTTCCTTCTCCATTAAAACTAGTCACATCTATAAATTCACTTAATTTACTTGTATAATAAGAACCATACAGAACCCCTATCACTTTACCATTTTTGTACATAGGAGACGCTACTATAAAACTATTTTCATTGTTAACAGATGATTTTATGATTTCTGAAATATTGCTTTCCCCTTTCATTGCTTTCTTAAAATAGCTATGTTGTGATATATTATAGACCTTTCCATCACCTGTATAGGCTGTACCATCTGGATATGCAATATAGATTTTTTCAAAATCAGATTCCTTTGATACATCATTTAGCAATTTCATTATATCTTCTTTCTTCATACCCTCTGACTCTGAAATAATTTTAGAAATACTATTTATAAACTTTGTTAGTGAGTTAAGCTTAACATTTATAGTATTTGAACTTTGCAATGACAACTCTTCTAAATGCATCTTTTTACTTTTTTCTACTAATGAATTAACATTATAGGTAAAATCCCAAAGAGAAAACATCACAAATACACATATAAAAATCAAACCTAAAGCATAACCTATGAATTTTTTATTTTTCATTTTGATACATCCCTTTCTGAGTATAGAAGCTGTGTCAACATCTGTATATTTACTGTTCATATTAAATTAATTATACTATCAGAATTAAGCTGTTTCAATAAACTTAAGGCAAATATTATCATTTTAGATAAATAAAAAAGAATCTATGGATAGATTCTCTTAATAATATCTTTATTTAATTATAATTAATTATTTTTAAAGTATTTTGATAGTTCGGCTTCTTTTACATAAAAACCTTTATTATCAATCTTTATAAGTTCTTCTTTTTGCAATACTTTTATCATTCTAGAAACTGTCTCTCTTTTACAGCCAAGCATATCAGCTAAATATGTAACTGTAAGATTTACATTTAATAAGGTCCATTCTCCACAATAAATTCCAAACTCTTTACTTAATCTATACAATTTTGCTGCTAATTTCTTATCTACTTTTATAGATATTGAATTTTTTAACTGTCTATATAAACGTCTTGTCCTTCTCTCCATATAAGAAATAATATCTTTTGTAAGCTGAAAATCATTTTTCATAATTTCTGTAAATTCTTCAATGCTATAATAAGACACAATTGAATTTTCAAATGCCTCACATCCAACAGCAGAATTCTTCGTAAAATCAAAGGTAATGTCATTTATAATTTCTCCATTATTTAATATAAAAATCACCTTTCTCTCACCATTTTCGCTTATCTTAAAAATAGATACTTTTCCATCTAAAAGTACGTATACTCTGTCCAATTGTTCTTTTTCATAAAATAAAATTTCTTTTCTTTGTAATCTTTTTAGTTTAGCTTTTTCCTTAAGTTGATTCTTAGTTTCACTACATAAATTATTAAAAAGTATTACTTTGTCAATATCATAGTCTTTTAATTTAGACATGTAAAATCTCCCCATTACTAAATTTTTAAGAAAACCACATAAAGTATTACAAATATCTGATTTTATTCATTTTTAAACAGTTTTATAGCATTTGTAGTCTTGATTTTTCTTTCAATAGCTTCATTTGAAAGCTCTTTTACTACCTGTGTATATACTAAATCAATAATAAAAAATTGTGCCAATTTAGAGGATATTGAACCAGTTTCCAATACAGTTTCCCCAGATACATAAGATAAGTGCACATCTGAAATATCCTTTAATTCAGAATTTTTATTTTCAGTAATAGATATAATTTTAGCATTATTAGCTCTCGCAAGTTTTACAGTTTTTATAATTTCTTCAGTTTCCCCAGAATGAGAAATTGCAACTATTAAATCTCCTTCTTCCATTATAGAAGACATCATTATCATAGTATGACTACTATCAAAACTTACACAATTAAGCCCAATTCTCATAAACTTATAGTTTGAATCTTGTGCTATTATACCTGAATATCCAATACCAATAAAGTAAACCTTTTTAGCATTTATTATAAGTCTTGCACAGTCATGAACATCTACACTATTGATTATCTCAACAGTATTCTCTAAAGTAGTTATATTTGAGTTTAAAAGTTTCTTGGCTGTATCTAAAGCTGGCTCATCATTTTGTATATTCTTATTTATAATATTTTTTTTATTACTACTTGATATTTCTTGCGCTAAAGTAACTTTAAAGTCTTGCAACCCATTAAACTTCATTTTTTTAACAAATCTAGTTATAGTTGCTTCACCAATATTACTCTCTTTAGCAATTTGTGATATTGGTTTATAAAATACATCCTCTATATTTTCCTTTATATAAGCTATCAATAATTTATCTGACTTTGTAACTTTAAAAGTTGGTGATTCCAATTGTTCTAAAATACTCATTAAAAAACCTTCTATTCTCTATATTTTGTTTAAAAAATTATACAATGCCCCAAGCATACCTGCATCATTTTGTCTCTTTGCAAATTCTACATTAGTATTTTTATAAACTCTTTCTATAAGAATCTCCTTTAATGCTCTATCTATTTTAGGTTTTAGAAATTCTTCTTGTGCCATTATTCCACCACCTAAAATTACAACTTCAGGATTTATTACATAACATATATTTGCAATACCAATTGCTAATGATTTTATCATATTATCCAATTCTTTTAAACAATCTTCGTCATTATTCTTTGCTAAATCAAAAATTATTTTCCCATTTAGGTCATTTTCATCCATATTTTTTATTTTTGCTAATTTTTTTACCAAACTACTAGTTGATGCTAGTTCTTGGAAAGTACTTCCATTCATATTCATATATCCTACTTCACCAGCACTATTACTAAATCCATTTATAAGCTTATTATTTATTATAACACAACCACCAATACCAGTACCTATTGTCATACATATAGAAGAAGTTGCTCCCTTACCTGCTCCAAGCCACATTTCACCAAGGCCAGCACAATTAACATCATTTTCAACTTCACATTTTATATTAAATTCTTTTTCTATCTCTTTCTTTAATTCCATACCTTTATAGTTTGGAATTAATTCTTCTAACGCAAATACTATCCTACCTTCAATTGGGTCAACCATACCTGCAGTTGATATACATATCCCATCAATATTGTTTTCTTTCATATATTTTTTAACTATTTTCTTTATTTTAGATAATATTCCTGGTCCACCTTTTTCTTTTGCTTCAGTATCTAAACTGGATTTATCGATTATTAACCCATCTTCTCTAATAAATCCATATTTTATTGAAGTACCTCCAATATCTATACAAACGTAATTTTTCATAACATATCTCCATACAAATTATTTTTATAACCAATATTACTAATTAAAATTTTATATTACATGAATTTTTTATTTATTTTTTCCAACTCACAGATATATTTTCTCGCTTCTGATAAATCTATGGTATCCTTTAATATAATTTTTTTCTCAGTTATATGATATTTATAAATATTCTTACATAAATCTTCTCCCAACATATTAAGACCTTCTTGACTATAATGTACATCATCAATAGTTAGACCTTGGTCATGAAATTTCATAGCAATTTTGCTTCCTATGCTTAATATGTCACATTCATTACAAGCAAATTCTTGTGCTGCTGCAATTCGTCTTGTTCTAACAAAATATTCATCTTCTCCAAGCCAATAACCAGTTAAACTAACAAACATTTTATCAATGATACATTCTTCCTTTAGTCTATATGCAATTTTTTTTAGACTCTCTTTATAGTATAAAACATCACTACCATACTTTGCATCACTTTCACCTTGAATCCAAATAACATATTTATTTGTTATTTTATAATTCTTGCTTAAAGTATTACACCCTGCATTAAATTTTTCTATAGTGTCATTTAAAAACCAGTTATTATCATAATTCCAATTTTTTATTCTTGACCCATCCTTTGCATTGTGTATAAAACAAACTTTATTACCAGTAAGTCTATTCCACTCATTTGAAAATGCAGGTGCTATAGTACCATCTCCTTCAGAAGTCTCTAATTCACATCTCATGTTTACAATCTCGTTGCTACTTAAGTATTCAAAACAATTCTCATTTGGAATAACACTGTCTTTTGGATTTCCTAAGCCTCTCGCATTACTTTGTCCTATTAATAAAAATACATCTATTTTATCCATAAATTAACTCCTCTATACAATTCTAAACCTTTTAATATCTATTTAAACTTTCTTATAAAAAACTAAGGCTGAAAATAGTAATCTAACTAAAATTTACGAAATATCACTAATCGCTGAAAGTTAAATCACTATTTTCAGCCTTAGTAGTTATATAAATTTTCATTATCTAACCAAAACCTTAAAAATAGCTTTTTTTATATTTTCTTTTTCTGAAACTTTTATTGCTGTCATATGTGCATCTTCTGGATAACATACTAAGAAATCACCTTTTCTAAGTTCAACATAGCCATTGTTTTTCCCATCAAGAGGCAAAAAGTCACTATCTTCTTCATATGTCTTTTGCTCTAAATTTTCTATAAAATTCAAATCTATTCTTTCGCATCCATCTAGCATCAAGTGTACATCTATATATTTCTTATGAGCTTCCCAGAATCTTTCTTCTTTTTCACAAGTTTTATACTCAACAATATTTACAAAGATATCATCACCATCTATTGTATGAGTCCCTTTTTCGTAATCTATCAATGAATTTTCTTTAGCATATTCAAAACACTTAAGTAAGTCTTCGTGTAATGTTGAATATGTCTTACTATGATTTATACTTCCAAATATCATAATCACTATCTCCCTATATAATTTTAAGTATATTCTACTTTCAGGTTTTTTACATATACAGTTCTTTATACATTCTTATAGAGTAGCTAGATTATTTATATATCTAATCACTCTAATCTAGCCACTCTATAGGATAATTTCTTATTTAAATTCTATATTATTTTTCATAATAAACTGTAGTTTCAGCTTTTGGTAAAGATACTTTTGCTTTAACTTTAGATTCTATTGCACTAAATACTGTTCCTACTACTACAGAAGTAGTTATTGTTATTAGAGAATAAGCCCAAGAAGTTACTTCTGGCATTCTATATTTTAGATAAACAACTAAAATTGCTGATACTGCAAATCCAATATATGCTCCCATTTTAGTTGCTCTTTTACAAAACGCACCAAGTACAAATATTCCTGCTAAAACTCCTAGAACTAGCCCCATAAAACTATTGAACCATTCATATGCTGACTTTATTTCTCCATTTGCTAAGATTATTGCAACAACTATAGAAAGTATACCTACTCCTAATGATATATATTGTGCAACTTTAGTTTGTCTTTCCATACTCATATCTTTTGTTATAATAGTTTGTATATCTAAAGTCCAGCTTGTAGCAACTGAATTAAGCCCTGTTGATAAAGTTGACTGAGATGCTGCATATATTGCTGCAAGTAGTATTCCTGTTATACCTACTGGTAATTCATAAGCTATATATGATGCAAATACTTGGTCTTGTTGAACTGTTTGTGCTAAATCTGGGTTTTGAGTATAGTATATAAATAAACAAGTTCCAATTAGATAAAATACTGTTGCAAGTCCCATTGATAAAACACCATTTCCATATGTCATTTTGTTAAGTTGTTTTATATCAGTTGTTGTAGTAAATCTTTGAACTATATCTTGACTTGATACATATGATGAAAAAGTATTAAGACCAGCTCCAACAAATATTATAAATGCACTTGTAGATAGTATGTTTTTATCAAACATAACTTCATTTGTTGCTAAGAACTTATGCCCACTTGTAAGAGTATCCATCACTGTTCCAAATCCGCCATTTATACTTGATATTAAATAAAATAGCGTACCTGTAACACCTACTATTAGTACCATGCCTTGTATAAAGTCAGTCCATAAAACAGCTTTTAATCCACCTGTATATGAATAAATTATTGCTATTACCCCCATAACTATTATTAACACATTTACAGGTATTCCTGTAAGACCTGCTAAAACTACTGATGGTAGATACATTATTATAGACATACGTCCTATTTGGTATATTATAAACATTAAAGCTCCAAGTACTCTAAGTCCTTTACTTTCATATCTCATTTCTAAGTATTCATATGCAGTATCTATCTCTAATCTACTGTATAAAGGTAAGAAGAATTTTATTGTTAAAGGTATAGCTATAAACATACCTAATTGTGCAAACCATAAAATCCATGTTCCACCATAAGAATTACCTGCTAGTGATAAAAATGATATTGGGCTTAATAATGTGGCAAATATTGATACTGATGTAACCCACCATGGAATAGTTCCATCACCTTTGAAGAACTCTTTTCCTTTCATTTCCTTCTTTGAAAATAACAATCCTGCAAATAAAACTGCCAATAAGTAAACTACTAGTATTGCAAAATCTATCCAAGTAAATCCTACCATTTGACCAATCCTCCCATACTAAAAGTATTTTTATTAAAAATACTTTCTGTATATTTCTTTCGCTCTTGATTTCATTTCATCAGTTGCTTCTTTCATAGGTTGTCTACAGTATCCAGCTTCAACGCCTTGTTCTTCAAGTAGTAATTTAATTGTTTGATATAGACCATTTCCTAATATATCTGTTATTAAATCATTTGTCACATGTTGTACTTCAAGTGCTTCTGATATTTTTTCACTCTTCGTTAGTTCAAATATTTGTCTAGCTCTGATACCGTTTACATTAAATGTAGAACCAATTGCCCCATCTACACCTAAAACTGTAGCTGGTAACATCATTTCATCAAATCCTGCAAATATTAATTTATTTGGGAATGTTTTTCTCATTCTTTCTAATAAGTAGAAATCTGCTGCTGTAAACTTAACACCTATTATTTTTTCATTTTCAAATAATTCTCCAAATTGATCTAAACTCATATCAACACCAGTTAAAAATGGTATAGAGTATATTATTAATCTATTGTCTACAGAATTTATTATTGTATTGTAATAATGTTTTATTTCTTCAAAATCGAATTTATAATAAAAAGGTGTAACAGCACTTATAGCATCATATCCTAAATCAGTTGTAAATTTAGCAAGCTCTACAGCTTCTTTTAAATTAACTGAACCAACTTGAGCTATTAACTTTATTTCTTCTTTTACTTCGTCCTTAGCTATTTCAAATATTTTTTTCTTTTCATCAGTTGAAAGCATGAAGTTTTCTCCTGTACTTCCTCCTACATAAAGACCATCTATTTTACAAACATCTATATTATGTCTAATTATTTGTCTTAACCCTTTTTCGTTTATATTTCCTTCCTTATCAAATGAAACTAATAATGCTGAATAAATTCCTTTCATATCTGTTGTTCTCATATCTTTACCTCCAATTTTAATTTTCAAATATAGTTAAATATAATTAATTTTTAATTAATTTCAATTGCTTTAACAAATTTTTCTGTTATCAATTGTGGTCTTGTTATTGCTGAACCTACAACTGATGAATGAACTCCAATTTCAAAGACTTTCTTTAAATCTTGAGGAGTATTTACTTTTCCTTCTGCTATTACAGGTATTTTTAAATCTTTAACCAATCTTTCCATCAATACAAAATCTGGACCATCTAAAATTTCTGTATATGGAGTGTATCCAGATAATGTAGTTGAAACGCAGTCTACACCGTATTTTTGCGCCTTAACAGCTTCATCATAATTTGAAATATCAGCCATTACTAAAACATTATTTTCTTTTATATAATTTATAATTTCTTTTAAATCTTCATTGTTTGGTCTAACTCTATTAGTAGCATCCAGTGCTATCATCTCACATCCTGTTGCTAAAAGCTCATCTACTTCTTTTTTAGTTGGTGTTATATATATATCTGAATCTTCGTAATTTCTCTTTATAATACCTATAACAGGAAGTCCAGTAACTTTTTTTATTTCAATAATATCATCAACTCCTTGTGCTCTAATGCCAACTGCTCCGCCTTCTTGAGCAGCTTTAGCCATTCTACCCATTATAAAAGAACTGTGAAGAGGCTCATTTTCTAAAGCTTGGCATGATACTATTAGTCTTCCCTTTACCTTATCTAGCATTTTTTCGATTACCTCATTTCTGAAATTTATTTTCTTAATTTATGTATTAATAATAACATGAAAACTTTTTCTTTGCAATATTTTTTCATATTTTTTTATTAATTCTATTTTTTATAGATTTATTCCAAGTATTTCCTTATATTTCACAGTTTTAAGAAAATTTATTTCATTTTTTTGGTTTTTATTTTCATTTCTATATAGATACAAATGATTTCAATAAAAAAACCCATGTATACAATACATAGGTTCCCCAATATTACTCTAAATCCATAATAATTTTTCTACCACAACATGGACAAAACTCAGATTCCGAATCTACTTCACTTTCACAATAACCACAAACTATAAAATTATCGCAATCATTATCTAATTCAAATTTTTTACCACATTCAGCGCAATATTTGTCATTTATATTTCCAATATAGCCACATTCACAAGTTACATTGCTTTCTGCAATTTCCATATCATTAATTTCCATATTTTTTTCATAAATTATCTTATCAAGTTCTAATAACTCATCACAGAATTTATCAAAACACTCATCATCAATAGAATTTTCTCTAATTTTTTGATAAGTCAACATTCCCATTTCTAAAAAGATTTTACTCTTCTTTTCTTGAATATCATCAATTTCTCTATTTATCTTTGATTTTTCTTTATATAATTCAATCTTAAATTTTCCATTACCAAATCTTTTCTTAACCTTAGAAAATTTATCATCTACTGTCTTTTTATTATTTTCTTCCACAGAAGTTTCCTCCAATCATATTTAATCAGCTGAGTTTAGCTTATATCCTATTAAAGATATCACAAAACTGTATATAAATGAAATTATAATAGTTGAGAACAATTTAAATTGCATAACTAGAGTTGTTCCATAGCTAGTTGTATTAAAGAAGTTAATATTACTATCAAGTATAAAAGTACTAAATAGAGCCAACATACCCATTAAAAATGCATAATATATACTAAATATTATTACAGGTTTAATATTATCTGTATCATATTTAAATCTTAATTTATATCCATTTAATAAAATTATTAATGCAGACAAAGCCCCCATTGCATAAAACATTAATTTAGTATCTCCAAATAAAGAGGATGAGCCTAAGCTAAGCATTGAAACTGTTGAATTTATTATTGTTACCGAAATTCCATTTGCAAAAGCCCACATGTAACTAGCAATTTGTGGCAATACAGCAAATAAATCGATACCACTTGAATATCCACTCATATTCAATTCATTTAAATAACTACTATCAGATATAGTTAATATAAAAAGTATTGCTAACACTAAAACATAACCTAATATGAATATTTTAATAGCATTTGAAAAAAGGGACATATACATATTTTCTTTTTCATAGCTTTTTCTATAATTAGTTATATATGTACATATAAATCCTAATACAAATCCATTTAAAAGTGCACTAAAAAATTCATAACTATACTCTAAAGCATATCCATACTCTAGCATACTATGTGAGCTAGTTTTAACATTAGTAAAAGTACATAAAATAGCTAAAATTAATCCATAAAAAATTCCCACTCCAAGAGAATTGGCTAATGTAGTTTTTGAATCCTTACATCTTTTTCTCATAAAAATTAAATTTGATATAATTAATCCTAAAACAGGAATTATAAGTAATATTAACAATCCTATATTTGCACTTATAAATCCAGAACCCATCATAGTAGACATAGATACGCTAATTTGACCTAGATTAAGGGCTAACATTATATGTGCTGGATTTATCATGTAACTGATATCATTAAATTGAATAGTAATTATAGCCTTAAATATTAACGAAATAACAAGCAATATGAATATAGTTGAAAAAGTCGTTAAAAATATCCCTCTTGTATTTGCGTGATATGAGAGTTCTTTTATTTTAGATTTTAAGTCAAGTTTTGTTTCGCTCGATTTTAATGATACTATTTCATGAAGTTCATTTCCACAAAATTTACAGTAATTATCTTTAGGATTATTTTCTTTGTTGCAACTAGAACAAAGTTTATCTTCTTTAGTTTCAAGTGTAAGGTTATTATTTTTTATTTTTCTAGTTGGCTTACCTGTTTTTTTAGAATAGTTACTATATGAATAATTCATATTATCTATTTTTTTTTCATCCATTTTTTCCCTCCAAGTTTTACCATTGTCAATTATCAAATATAACTATATCATATAAAACTTAATTATACCTTAATTGGATATATTTATCTATTTTATTTGTCTTGTATTAGTATTTCATTATAATTGTCTAATATTCTAAAATAAATAACTTACTAATCTTAATTATAATAAAATACTAATACAAAATTTTATTTAATCTTAACTAATAAATACTATCTATTACAAATTTAGATTGTTACATATAACATATTTTGCTATAATTAAGTTATAAACAAAGTATTCCGAGTATCTAAGAAAAGAAGAGGAATACTTATTTTTATGTTTTATTTTTAATGGAGGCTTATATGAACTTAGAAAATTTTAAAAAATTCTTTGGATTCCCTCTAGATAAAAAATACAAAGAAAATGTTGAACGGGAACTTTGCAATTATCTTTATCATACAGGCAAAATTATTTGTATCATAATAATAATATCTCAACTAATTATGATGATATCAATATCAGCTAGAGATGGTGGTCCTTTTGCCACCCCAAGACGTCAATGGTATTTTTGTATGTATATAATACTATTTTGTATCTCTTTAATTTTTATGCTTGTTTTTTCTTATCTTTGGAATAAAAAAAAGGAACATTGTACTTATTATATAAACTTGTGGGTGATTTATGTAACATTTTTCTGCTTATGGGGTTGTGTAATTACTTTGCTTGACCAGTTAGGCGGAAATGATTTGAGTGTATTCAGTTATATAATGTTAACAGCTGCTGCTTTTTCAGTATTAAAATTAGGTCAATCAATAATAGTTTTTGGAGGATGTTTTTTATTTCTTAATCTACTCTTACCAGGAATTCAAACTGTATCAGGTAATGAGTTCAGTAATATTGTAAACACATTTTTTATAACATCACTTGCTATTTTTATTTCTACAATGTTATATAGAAGTCGTGTATTTACTTATTATGATAAAATGCTAATCCATCAACAATATGAAGAAATCTCCCATATGAATAATTTATTAAATCTTAAGGTTATGACTGATGACCTAACTAAAATGAATAATCGTAGGTATTTAGAAGATGTTCTTCAAAAAAAATTAAAGACCCATACAAAGCAAGAACCTATAACAGGAATGATGATAGATATAGATTATTTTAAACAGTTTAATGACACTTACGGACATCAAAAGGGTGACTACTGTTTACAGAATATTGCTAAAGTAATTTTAGATTTTACAAATTCTGAAAATTCACATGCTATCCGTTATGGTGGTGAAGAATTTTTTATATGTCTTTTCAATTGTGATGAGGCGAATGCTAAACTTAAATCCGAATATTTACGTAAGATTATAGAGTATTGTAATTTTGAACGTGATGACGTTCCTTCAAAATGTGTGACTGTTAGCATCGGAGTTCATACAAAGAAAGTTGAAGAATTAATAACTTTAAATGAATTTATAAGTTATTGTGATAAAGCTTTATATATTGCAAAAGAACAAGGTCGTAATCGTGTTGAGTTTTATTAGGAGTATAGAAACAAAGTATTAATCCTTATATTTATATTTTCTTAATAATAAATTTATTTTGTTCAAAATATTTGTATAATATTATGTAAACCTATAAATTAGCTTTTAGATTCATAATTATTAAATCTATAAATTATACTTAAGTCTAACTTATAGATTTAATAATTTTATATATAATTAATTCATGTTTAAAATTAATTCACATTTCAATTTTAATGTCTATAGACTATCTTATACTACATTTAGACATGTATTTTAAAATTTCTTATAACTTAGTTTTCCATTTCCTTAATCAATGATACATTTTGTTTCTCTACAGAATTTAAAACATCTGTATCCGCTCCTATACTATAATCTGGCTGATACCATGACTTATTGCTAAAATAGCTTTTATAAGGTTCTTCTTTAAATACATATCCATATCTTGCAAATATTTCATTTCTTATATATGCTAACTCCTCTTTACTATAAAGCTCAAGTTCATCTTTAGTTAATACTCTAGAATCACTATCATATATAATATAATCATCATCATAACTTACTTCTTTATTTTTCAAATTCGAACTTGAACCTGAATTACTTTTAGTACTCTTTTTATCAGTATTTTCACTATTTTCCTTGTTATTTATACTCTTGATAAATTTCTCCGCGTCTTCTTTGGAAATTTTATTAAGTGTACCACTTACATTATTAGCTTGTAATGAAATTTCATTACTATTAAACTTAGTTATAGTAAATTTTTCCTTTGATAAAGTATCTTTTCCTTTTAATACTATGCTATTACTATCTGAACTTTCTACTTCATATTTAACTGTATAATTGCTTTCTTCTTCACTTTTACTATAAAGTTTTATCTTATTTGGCTCTTCAAATTCAAATATATTATATTCATCAGCTTTCCAAAAACCATTTAAGTCTTTTGGTTCTAAATTTTTAGAGTAAATCAATTTATTTCCTAAATAAATCTCTGAATATTTTCCTACATTGTTTATTTCTATATTGTCTTTCTTAGTTTTTAAATTATAAAAATGTATTTCCTTATTTTTAGTGGAATATGCTATATTCTCTGAATTAAATGAATAGCCAACAACATCACTTGCTATCCTGTCTTTATCTAAAAATAACTCACCACTTGATTTAATATAAAGTAATTTTTCATCATTAATAATAGATACATTAGAATTTTCTTTCATATCATTGCCTATTTTTTCTCCTTCTTTATTATTTTTCTTAATATATACATCTCCATCAGAATTTGTAAATACAATTCCATCTTTAATAAAACTTACATAATTAATGTCTGATTTTATTTTATTAGACACCTCTTTACCTATTTCTTTCTCATATAATTCATCATCACTATTTATAAAATAAAATTTACTATCTCTATATTTATAAGACCTAACATCCGATGCTATTTTTTCACTAGCATTATTTTTGTACAAATATAATTCACCTTTCAAATCCTTATAATTATACTCACTTATATACATAATTTCTTCATCATTAGATTCTACCCCCCATAAATTTGATACATCTGAACTAATTTTGACCTTATCATTTTTATCTGCACTTTTTAAATATAGATTATCATCATTATTTATAAATATTACATCACCTTTATTATTTACAATATCAAAACTCTGTATATCAGTAGATATTTTTTCTTTATTTCCATCTTCTTTATATAGATATAACTCTTCATCTGTATTCATATAATATATGAATTTTCCATCTGTAGACATCCTATACAATACAACATCATTGGCTATTTTTTCTTTATCTTTTCCATCGTATTTTACATACAAGGATTTTTCTGATGATATATATGCTATAGTGTTTGAAGAAGGCATAAATTCATATGAATTAATTTCGTCAGAATATAAATCTGATGCTATTTTTTCCTTTTCTTTTTTTAGATTATACTTATATAAATTATTTTCTTTATCTTGGATTAATATTGATTGTTCTCCATTTATATAATCTTTTTTAGTATATGTAGGTACATCTGATGCTATTTTTTCTTCATCCTTACCTTCTGTCTTTATGTATACATCTGTCATATCACCTGAGTTATTCTCATCATTTTTTAATAGTATAAGAGAATTATCTTTGTTTGCTTGCTTACCTTTAGAATCATTTTCTGAACTGCAACCTGTACATATAAGTGCCAAACTTAAAACTATAAACAACCCTTTCTTTAACATTATTACTCCCCCTCATGATAATGATAAAACTTTTTGTGTAATAAATATACTATTCAATAATTTTTTAGATTTAAATCACTTTACATATTTTTATACTATTTACATAAATATAATGCTTAAATATAATTTATATTTAAACTTCCAAAAAATTACTCTACTAGTTATAGTATAGCACAACAAACGTTATCCAAGCACACCCACTATTGTCACTCCAAAAGCTTTTAATGACTCTTGAAGCACTTCATTTCCACCATAAGGATATCCAATAGGGTTAAAATAAAGTTTAGCAGTTTGTTCACCAATCATTTCGCAACCTTCTATTGTATAATCGCCAAGTCCAATTTCAGAAAACACAGTCTCAAAATCCCATGAAACAGACTTTATGTATTCCTGTCGATTCTCTTCATCCAGTAGTTTATAGTTCTCCCAAAACATTTTATTTTCTGCTTCTGTTGGCCACCAAAAATAATCTAATTCTTCTTTATTATAAAATTCGTCTACTTTTTCTAAAATATAATATTCTAAATCCTCAATTTGTATACAATCATTTTTTATATCTGCTATATATGAAAATAAATTTTTTATTCGATTAAATATTTTTACATCATTCACATTAAATTTAATAAAACAAAAACTACACATTATTTATCCTCCTAGTATAAGTAACTTATAATTACATTGTATAATAAAATATGAACAAACAAACTACATATATTTGTAAACACAATAAAAATAACTTGTATGTATCTAAATCAGATAGCACACAAGCTATTTTATTATATCGAAAAATTATATAATTATATTATAGATTATAATTATTAGAATTCAGCATTTTTAGGAGTTCTTGGGAAAGGTATAACGTCTCTTATGTTAGACATACCTGTCATATACATAATTATTCTTTCAAATCCAAGACCAAATCCAGAGTGAGTAGCAGTACCAAATTTTCTAAGTTCTAAATACCACCAGTAATCTTCTTCATTTAATCCCATTTCATGAATTCTATCTAATAGTACGTCTTCTCTTTCTTCTCTTTGAGAACCTCCAACTATTTCTCCAACACCAGGAACTAATAAATCCATTGCTCTAACAGTTTTCCCATCTTCATTCATTCTCATGTAGAAAGCTTTTATATCTTTTGGATAATCTGTAACAAATACTGGAGAATTGTATATTTGTTCTGTTATATATCTTTCATGTTCAGTTTGAAGATCGCATCCCCATTCTACTGGATACTCAAACTCATGTCCTGATTCAAGTAATAACTCTACTGCTTTAGTATATGTTATTCTAACAAATTCAGAGTTTACTATTTTATTTAGTCTTTCTAGCAATCCTTTATCTATAAAACTATTAAAGAATTCCATTTCTTCAGGAGCGTTTTCTAAAACATAGTTTATAACATATTTTATCATATCTTCTGCAAGTTCCATATTATCTTCAAGGTCTGCAAAAACTATTTCTGGCTCTATCATCCAAAATTCTGAAGCATGTCTTCCTGTATAAGAGTTTTCAGCTCTAAATGTAGGTCCAAAAGTATAGACATTTCTAAAAGAAAGTGCCATTATTTCAGCATTTAATTGCCCACTAACTGTCAAATTAGCTTCTTTCCCAAAGAAATCTTGTGTATAGTCTATTTTCCCATCTTCTGTTTTTGGTATATCATTTAAATCCATAGTTGTTATTCTAAACATTTCTCCTGCACCTTCACAGTCACTACCTGTTATGATTGGAGAATGTGCATATACAAAGTTTCTTTCTTGAAAGAATTTGTGTATTGCATATGCAGCTATTGATCTTACTCTAAATACAGCTGAAAAAGTATTACTTCTTGGTCTTAAATGTGCGATTGTTCTTAAATACTCAAGTGTATGTCTCTTCTTTTGTAGTGGGTATGAGCTATCTGATTCACCTTCTACAACTATATTTTTTGCATGTATTTCTACTGGTTGTTTAGCTCCTTCTGTAGATACCAACTCACCTTCTACAAGTATAGATGAACTTATTGCCAATTTACCTATCTCTTTAAAATTTTCAACTTTTTCATCAAATACTATTTGCATATTTTTAAAGAAACTTCCATCATTTAATTCTATAAATCCAAAGTTTTTAGATACTCTAGATGTTCTTATCCATCCAGCTACTTTTACAGTTTTTCCTATGTACTGTTCTTTATCTCTGTACAATTCTTTTACTGTTATAAATTCCTTTTGCATTTTAAAGCCTCCTAGTTTAATTTTTAGTAATTTTTTCTAAATATAATTCCATAAAAAAAGCCCTTCATCCCTGTATAAAGGGACGAAAGACTATTACTTTCGCGGTACCACCCTAGTTGTCATAAATGACCTCTTAGTTAAGCAATGCTTAAAGCCTATAACGGTGCCTTCCGTCTAAGTCTACTTGCTAAATAAGCTTTCGATTAGAAACTCCAAGATGTTCTTCAATATAAAACTTGTATTGAGCTTTCACCATCCTCAACTCGCTAAAACTACATTTTATATCTACTCTTCTCTTCACAGTATTTATCTTCTATTATTTCCGCTAATTAACAAAATTATACCAATTTATAAATTTTTAGTCAATAAATTTATACAATTGATATTTACTTGTCTTATATAATCTATAAATATTTATATGCAAAAATTTATATTTTCCTTTCAAATATTTATAAATTACATTTTGCCTTCTGACACCTATAAAAAAAGTAAAGCAGTATACTGTTTATTAGCTTAAGTTTAACTTTAAGCTTTTTAAACTAATACCACTTTACTTAAATACAATAAATTATTTATTTTTGTTATCAAGTATAGAAGTTTTACAGTTTACTTCCATTATCAACCCAATCTTTTGCTTCTTCAACACTATTAAGTGAAGGTATTGAAACTTTACTATGAGGTTTTAATTTTTCAACATCTGCCCAAGCTGCTGTTGATTCATTTCCAACTAGAAGCGGACTTCTAAGTCTTTTGTTATCATTACCTTTTAATGCTCTTGCTTTTTTACTTTCCAAAACTATCACCTCTATATATTTATTTTGTAATAGTTTTAGCAATTTTTCAAATTAAATTCATAAGTAAAATTTATAATAGATAAAATACCATTATTTACATATTTTTTTATTTATAAAGTATTTGCCATCTGTTGAATTGTATTTTTTAAATTTAAAATACCATATCCCTGTGAAACATTTGGATACGTATATATATCGAGCTTCGTAGCTCCCAATATTAAATATGTTTTTAAAACTTGTGTAAACAACGATAACCTTGGGATATTATCTTGTTTTTCCAAATATTCCATTAATAGGGCTAAGACTCCACAAACTATTGAACTACTAACTCCTGTACCTGTTGCTGTATTGTAGGTTCCATTTTTATATGTAGATATTATATCTACTCCTGGCGCTACTATATCTGGCTTAATTCCCCTTCCTCTAATTGGCCCTTTTGATGAACCAATCCACATACTATCAGTCTTATTATTAAATGTACCAACTGTGATTACATCATCACCAGCAGCATACATAGTTATTGTAGCCACTGAGTCTGGGTCTAAAAATCTTGTATCTGGTGCTATCAAGTTTTTATTTGGTAAATATATATCATACTCTCCCCCTATTATAAGTTCTGGAGTTAGCCTCAAAGTCCACACACCAGGTTTTATATCTCTGAGTCTTATCTCTAGGCTTTCATTCCCAGAAGTAATATATGGATAGATGAATCTCATTGAGTAAGTAGTATTTTCCAGATTAAACTTTCCTCTATATACATAAAAGTCTGGAGAATATCTTATATCATGACTAACCTCACCTGAAGGAGATATTATTTGTGCCCCTATCTTATCTGGACCATTTGTATTGAGTGTTATATCAAGTGCGTAATCGTCACCATCTTGTATTATTACATCTTGGACTTCATTTAAACTACTAAATCTTCCAGCATAATGAATATCTGTATTACCTTGATTACCTGCACCACTTACTACAACAACACCAGCACTACTTAATATATTAAATGTATCTAATATGGAAGTAGTTGCTACAGCACCTGACTTAACTCCAATAGTAAGATTTATTATTATAGGCTTATTTTCTGTTTTTGCTATATTAGTAACATATGTTATAGCTGCTAAAAAATCTGAAACACTATAATTTATCTTTCCAGCATAATAAGTATCTGTATATGATTTTAATTTAACCACTATCAAATCTGACTCTGTAGTTATACCTCTATATTGTGAATTTACTCTTCCATTTCCCACTAATATACCAGAAGCCAAAGTTCCAGTACCTATATTATCTTGACTTAAACTTCCATCATTTCTACTTATAGCTAGACTTAATTCACTTCTTGTAAATTCACTCCCAAAAATAAATCCTTCTGGTGGTGGATTTGTATTTTCTTCCTGATCCCATAATCGTAAAACCTTACTCGTTCCATCCGCATTTATAAAGTCAGGGTGTAAATAATCTATACCAGAATCTATAACTGCTAATAAAATCCCTCTTCCTGTTATATCATTATATGGATTCTCATAAATATACTCTGCTTCAGTAGCTGTTGTAATAGTTTCTCCATTATTCATATTATTAGTTATTTCAATTAAGCTGCTCATTGGAGCAGATTCTTCCCACCAAGCAACCTGTAATATATTGTTTAAAATAGTTTCATCAAAATCCATAGGTACATATATTACTGCAAGCTGACTATTTAAAACCATATATTTATTTATTCCGTTTTCTTGAAGTGCAGTTTCTATATCACCTTGGTAAATTATACAATAAGATTTTTCCATAAATCCCTCCTATCTTAACACATCAAACATACCTCTAACATCCAAAGTTCCATATCCAGTACTCATATTTGGATACTCTGTAGTTTGGTTTTTTCTAGCTCCAGCCTGCATAAAAGTTTTTATTTTTTGAACATATGCTTGATTTGGATATCTTCTATCAACAAAAGTATATTGAAAATACATCGCAGCGGCTCCTGCAGCATGTGCACTAGCTGCTGCTGTCCCAGTTATAGTCGCATATGTATTTCCAGGATATGCAGCTATTATATTAACTCCTGGTGCTACTAAGTCTGGCTTTAATCTATCCTCAATAGTCGGCCCTCTTGATGAACTTTGCCACAAACTATTATTAATAGTATTATAAGCTCCTACAGTTATTAAATCATCTTGAACAGCTGGATAATTTATTGTATAAAAAGGGTCAACCTCTCTAAATCTAGTTCCACTTTTTAAAAGAGCCCTATTTGGAAGATACAAGTTATATATTCCATTTACAATATAAACTCCTACTAATCTAATCTTCCACACTCCTCTTTTAGCATTTTTCAGAGTAACATTGGTAAACTGCTGCCCTGAAAAAGTAGTTGGATATACATATGTTATAGAATACTCCGTTCCTTCTAAATCAAATAAACCTGTTATCCTATTATAACTTGATATTCCAACACTTTTACTTTCTTCACCAGTGGGAGACACTATTATTACATCTGCCTTATCTGGTTTATTCAGCCAAAGTTCAACTGATAATTCTTCTTCTTCTTCATTTAATTCCAACTCGACTTCAACGGAACTTCCTACATTTGGTATTATTCCAGATGTGTGTGTCTGAGTATTTCCCTCATTTCCAGCTCCTGCTGTTATACACAGCCCTCTAGTAAAAAATGCTTTTTCACTATTACTTCTATTGGTCAATCCAACTAAACTATTGCTACCCAAAGATATATTTATTACTAATGGTTTCCCAAGTTCTAAAGATTTTTTATATGCATACTGAGATGCAGCAAATAACATTGCACTATTATAAAATCCTTCTATCTTAGCAATTTTTATTATTATTAATTCAGCATCTTCAGCTATTCCTGCATATTCCTTATTTACATTACCAAGACCTGCACATATGCCACTTATCATAGTCCCTTGCCCAACTTCATCTTGAGATAGACTAGCATCATTTTCTGCAATTGCTCTATTAATATCTTCTCGTGTATATTCTGTCCCAATATAAAAACCTTCAGGTGGAGTTCCATTCTTTGTTTGGTCCCATAAAAAAGCTATTTTTGAGGTTCCATCTGCATATATAAAGTCTTTATGTAAATAGTCTATTCCTGTGTCAGCAATCGCTATAAGAGTACCTCTTCCTGTTATTGTTATATTGGGATTATTTTTAAAAAAATTTACACCTATTTCTTCGGTTGCAACTACACCACCAAAAGTACCTTGATTAATCTCTCCAAGCAGTGTCATCTTTATAGTTGATTCTGTCCTTATAACTGATGGAAGTTCCAAAACTCGTTGTATGCTATTATAGTCTGTAGTGTTTATAGATAATACACCAAATGAGTCACTTAGCTTAAGAAATTCTTGACTCATACCCAATGAAGCTAACTCATCTTCAAATTCAGGAGTATGAATTACATTTATTCCTGCCAATGTTCCTGATTGTCTATCCATATTTTCACTTATAAAATCCTCCAACTTTAAATCATCGTTTCTCTGAGAATTATAATTTTCTATAACTCTATAATTATTTTCTTCATCTTTAAACGACTTATTAGTGCTTCTATATCCAATGTCTTCTGTTTCTAAGTCTTGATTTATACTAGATAAAGTATATAAATCTATGTCTGATAAACTTAAAAAACCAAATCCCGATGAATTATTTGGATATGACTGATTGCTTGTTCTTCTTGCTCCCCTAAGAAGCAATGCTCTTAACTTTTGCGAATATAAAAACAAATCATTTCCATTTACAATTCCCCATTCCATAAACAACGAACAAACTCCTGTAACATGAGGAGTGGCCATGCTCGTTCCAGTTAATGCTCCACTGGTACCTCCTGGTAAAAAAGATATTATATCTTCGCCTGGAGCTAATAAATCTGGTTTAAATACACCCAATTGTGTATCTCCCTCGCCAGAAAATATAGATACTATATCTGTTCTTGAATTGAAACTTCCTACAGTTATAACTCTACTTGCTGTTCCAGGAACTGTAACAGTAAGTTCTTGAGTAGGAATCAAAAACCTCGTGTTTCTATTTAATCCCTCAGAAGTTGGTAGATATATGTTTACATTACCAGTTACAATATCTATAGGTTCAAATACAATTCTCCATAGACCAGGATTTATCTGTGTATTTGAACTTAACTGCAATGTAACTCTTCTAGTAAGAGAATATGGTGCTATAGGATAAAAATAACCAGTAATTCTTGTATCTCCTAGAGTATTTCTTATTTCACCTGAAGTTAGAGAAATTGATTGTGTCTGACTATTCGATGGACTTACTAAATGTACACTAAAGTCATCAATAAAATCTGGCCATATGTTTATATTTAATATACGCTCTCCTTCTCCAATTACAAACTCAACTTCTTCTGTAGTATTATTTTGAAGCCTAATCCTTTTATGTCCCCCCTTATCTGCATTATTACCAGCCGCTACCACTATATTATTTTTCCAAAATAAACACATATCATCTATATACTGCTCAAATAAAGAAGTCCCTCTATGTGAGCCTTCATTACTTCCATAACTTATATTTAATGTAACAGGCATTCTTAATTCTAATGCCCTATCTAAAATAAATTTAATCGCCCTCATAAACTCTGTACTTCTTGAAAAAACATCTGTCTGTATATTTCCAACCCTTACTACGATTATCCTAGCATCGCTTGCAATGGTTGAACAAATACCTGCAACATGTGTACCATGTAGACTAGTCGTTGAGATAGGTATATATGTATTACCAGCTATTGCATTATTTATATCTTCATTATTATATAATGTTCCTTCTTTAAAACCTGCTGGAGGATTTCCTTGTATAGACTGGTCCCAATAGTATAATATTTTGGACTTTCCTTCACTATCTCTAAATACAGGCAAAGTATAATCTATACCTGAATCAATTATACCAATTATAGTTCCTTTTCCAGTTAATCCTGTTCTATTTTTAAAACCTGTTATCCCTGTGCTTGAAAAACTTTGTATGTCTTGAGTTTGTAATATAAAAGGTTTTTCTATAAACTCTATTTCTGGATAAGTCAGTAATCTATTTATATCTTCTTCATCACTTGATGTTATTATCGCATAGGAAGCATTAAGTATTTCTACTGAAACACCTAATTCTTGCTCTAATCTTAATATATCTCCATTGTATTTTACGATTAATTCATAATTTATTATAATCACCTCAATTTCTAAAATTATTATTAATGTATATGTTTTTTGTAAGTCTAAAATGTATTAGACTACATAATTTTTAAATTTCAATTATACAATTTATAATATAAAAAATGATGGTACATTTTTTATATAATTTGTACCATCATTTTTTATATTATTTCGCGACCATTAAATTTTTCAATGATTTTTCCAATCCTTTTACAGTTAATGGATACATATTAAACTCACTTTGTATTAACCTTTGAGTCTGATACCAATAACTGATTGAATCCCACCCATCTCTCAGTTCCGGATTTAGCCACACAATTTTACTATACTTTCTTTTGAATCTTTTAAGCCACTCTATTCCAGGTGTATCGTTATATGGACCTCGATAATTACCACCAATATGAAGTAACTCAGAAGGTGCCATAGACGCATCACCCACGATTATAACTTTATAGTTTTTATCTATGTTTTGTAATATCCATTCAGTATCAATAGACTTACTTAACCAACATTCTGGTGTAGTAAATAATCTATCATAAAAACAGTTATGAAAATAGTATACTTTTACATCTTTAAAGTGATTTGATTTACTTACAGACTGAAATAATGTATTACATAAAGTACTATATCCTCTCATTGAACCCCCTGAATCTATAAGCAACAAAAGCTTCACTGTATTTTTTCTTGGTTTTTCGAAAAACAGTTTTAAATATCCTGCATTATTACAAGTCTCTTCAATGGTTTTATCTAAATCAAGTTCTGTTTTTGGAGCATCTATTCTAGTAGAAAATTGACGAAGCCTTTTTAATGCAACTTGAAATTGACGCATATTTAAAACTTCATCATCTCTAAAATCTCTATACTTTCTTTCTCCTGCAACTTCGAGAACAGCTCTTCCATAGGTGGAAGTTCCGCCTATGCGTATACCAGTTTGACCTTTGCCTGAATGACCTAATTCAGAAGTACCCCCTGTTCCTATCCAGTAATTCCCTCCATTATGTGGAGAATCTTGTTCTTTTATACGTTCCTCTAATTTAGCTCTCAATTCATCAAGGTTTATGTTGGGATTTTGCTCTAATCTTTCAAATTCTTCTAAATCTACATTTGGATTTTTAAGCCAGTTCATAATCTCTTCTGGAATTTCCTCTTTGTGTTCTATACCTTTAAAGTACTCCAAAAACACTGCATCAAATTTATCAAAATTACTTTCACTTTTTATTAAAATCATCCTACAAAGATAGTAAAAATTCGAAAAATTTGAATAACAAAGCCCTTTGTCTAGTGCTTCAATTAGAGTCATCCACTCATTTAAAGATATATCTAGACCTCTTGCTCTCAATAAATAAAAAAATTTAATAAACATAATTATTCAGCTCCTATTGACTACAAACGTTTTTGCATAGATTCAATATCCTCGTTATTTTTAAGCAGTATCCCTGCAAAAGGAACTTCTTTTTCTATTTTTTCAATTGGAATTCCACTCAAAGTCAATGCTTGTATCCAGTCTATTAACTCTGATGTACTAGGCTTCTTTTGTATCTCTCTTAAACTTCTAATCCAATAAAAAGTAGTCATTACTTGTTCCAATAAATGTTCTTCAACTTTATCAAAATGTACTTTTACTATCTCCTCCATCATATCTCTATCAGGAAATTCTATATAATGAAATATACATCTTCTTAAAAAAGCATCTGGAAGCTCTTTTTCTGCATTCGAAGTTATAATCACTATAGGTCTTTGTTTTGCTGTTACAGTTTCTTTTGTTTCATTTATATAAAACTCCATTTTATCTAATTCCCAAAGTAAGTCGTTTGGAAACTCTAAGTCTGCCTTGTCTATTTCATCAATCAAAAGAATTACTTGTTGTTCTGAACTAAATGCTTCTCCTA
Organism: Clostridioides sp. ES-S-0190-01; assembly: GCF_020658275.1. Taxonomy (NCBI): domain Bacteria; kingdom Bacillati; phylum Bacillota; class Clostridia; order Peptostreptococcales; family Peptostreptococcaceae; genus Clostridioides; species Clostridioides sp. ES-S-0190-01. The sequence continues at coordinate 219,653 of NZ_JACVWA010000045.1, forward strand.
ATTTACCATATTTTATGTACTTACCAATATCATCTACTCCTTCACCTCCAAATTGGCTATCATAAAGTCTTTGAACAGTATCATATACATAAAGACCATCCTGTGCTTTTGTAGTTGATTTTATGTTCCAAATTACTAAATCTTTTTGCAGTTGATTTGAAATTGCTTGTGCAAGCATAGTTTTTCCTGTTCCAGGTTCTCCTTTAATTAAAAGTGGTTTTTCAAGTGCTATAGCAACATTAACTGATGCCATTAATTCTGGTGATACTACATAATCACTGCTTCCTTTAAAATTACCCATTTCTTTTTTTATCATAGGTTCTACTCCTTTTAAACAATAAATTTTCTAAATGTATATGATTATTATATTACTATTTTTGATATAAGGTGGTAATATAACACATTTGTATATCATTACTCTAAAATTCTATATCTAAATAAAATTACCTCTAAAATATTTAAATTTTATCTTTATTTGTCATAATTAAATGAAATATATATTTTTTAATAAGTACAAGATATATTATCTTATAAAAATATCAGTCATAAAAAGCGATGATTTAATTAAATCACCGCTTTTCATAAATTTGAGTTATAGCTAAATATAGAACAATTAACTTTTAGATTTGGGGTATCAATATAAAGTTCTGTATATATTTACTATTTCTTCTTTATTAAGTTTAATATAACTTTGATTTAGCAACCTTTGTTGACTATCTAGTACACTGTCTGCAAAACTATTTATCTCATACTCTTTCATTCCATATTCTCTTAAACTTTTTCTTGTAATAATTTTATTAAGTAGTTCTTCCATTTTTTCATATACCTCTGATACTTTACAATTCATTATTTCACTCAAAAGCATATTTATTTTTGCTAATTTACCATCTGGTGATAATCTATTATATGCTTTAAATACTTCTATAAAAAATTGATAATTAGCTTCACCATGAGTAACATGATAAACTCCACTTAATGGGTATGAAAGTGCATGTACTGCTCCTGTACCAGCATTCCCAAAAGCAATTCCAGCTAAATCACTTGCAATCAAAAAATCTTCTATAATATCAAATCTATAATCTTTTCCATTTAGTTCAATTTGCTGAAATCCATTTAAAATCATCTCTATAGCTTTGGTACTAAAAATTTCTGTATAAATACTCGCCTTTGGAGATACAAAAGATTCTATAGCATGTATTAAAGCGTCGATTGCACTTGTAGCAAAAAATGAATATGGAAGCTCTAATAATAACTCTGGAATTAAAACTGCATAATCTGGAAATAATTCATCTACAGCTAATCCAAACTTCGTATTCATCTCTGTTATTTCTGCAATTGAAATATTTGACACCTCTGAACCTGCTCCACAAGTTGTAGGAACAGCTATTAATTCTCTTATTTTTTCTAAAGGAACCTTTTTTTGAAATAAATCACTTGATTTCTTTCCATCTTTCAGTACTAACAACTTTGCCATATCAATAACTGCTCCCCCACCAATAGCAATAATTCTTGTACAATTAGTTTTTGAAAAATCATCCAATAATTTATCCATCATTATATCATTAGGTTCACCAGTTCCATACTTACTTTTATATTCTACATGTGCATCCAAACCAAGACTTTTAAAATATGTATCATATGCACTTTTACTTGTTAATATAAAATCTGATTTACAAATTTTGAATTCTTCTATAAATTCCTTTGAATTTTTAAATTTATGAACTTGTGTTTTTTGCTGAAATAACTTCATGGCATCCTCTTTTCTTCAACTTATGACTTGATGTTTTATTTTATATAATCTGTAATATAATTATAAAATTTTTATTTTTTATATGCAAGTTTTACAATAAGTAATTTATATTTTAAAATATCTTAATGTAGGTCCAATATTATATAAAATAAAATTAATTCATTATAAAAATAATCTAATTTTAAAATAATTGAACAAAATTAAAATCTAAAGTATAATAAAATAAAAATTTCACTAATCTTACTGAAAAATACTGTACAATTAACCTGTATTTCCTCAATAAGAAAAATGTTTGGAGGTAATTTTATTAATTATATCAAATAATCATATTTCTTCGTTTACAAATTCTATTCAATCAAATAAGCATAAACATTGGATGTTACAATTGTTTATAGGAATTGAAGACAGTTTAAATATAACTATAGATGGCAATGATATAGAAGGTAAATGTATTATTGTAGATAGTAATATAGAACATTGTTTTTCAACAGGAGAAAAAATATGTTTTACTATGTTAATTGAGCCAACATCATCACTTGCATTAAGCTTTAAGTCAAAATATATTGACAAAATTAAAGGTTATGGAATTATAGATATTCATAATAATAAACATACACAAAAAGAATATATTAATTTTTTCAAAAATCATGATGAAAAAAGTTATTTAAATTTTACAAATTCTATGTTCGAATGTCTTAATGTTACTCAAGACAATTACACAGTAGTTGATAAAAGAATTCATAAAATAATGCAAAGACTTAATGAGTGTGACTGTCATGACCATTCTATAAAAAAGATTTCTAATATGGTCTTTCTTTCGCCAAGTAGAGTGTCCCATATATTCAAAGAACAAACAGGAATGCCATTAAAAAGTTATATTCTCCTACATAAAATTCAAAAAGCATATTTTTTACTTTTATCTGGTAAATACTCTATAACTGATGCTGCTATGATGTCAGGTTTTGACAGCGCTTCACATCTAGCATATACCAATAAATGTATGACTGGTATGAATATTTCTGGTATATTAAAAAACAGCAAGTTTTTGAAAGTTTCAAATTACTCTAAGATATAAAATATAATTACACTAAATAAAGGAGATTTATATTTTATGAAAAGACATTTATCAGAAAGTACATTATTAGACTTTAATTCAAAAAATGTTCAAGAGCTTATTATCGAAAAAAAATGGAATCAATTAGATAATTTTAATAAAATCAAACAAATTTATAATTTTGTTAGAGATGACATCAAGTTTGGTTTTAATGAAAGTGACAATATATCTGCAAGTAAAATACTAAAAGATGGATATGGACAATGCAATACAAAAACGATACTTGCTATGTCACTTTTAAGAGGCGTTGGCATTCCATGTAGGATTCATGGTTTTACTCTAGATAAAAGAGTTCAATTAGAACTCTTAGGAGTTCTTTACAAGATTACTCCTACAGAAATCATTCACACATGGATAGAAGTATACTATGAAAAACAATGGTATCAATTAGAAGGTCTTATTTTAGATAAAAATTATCTTACAAGTATTCAGCAAAAATACAATGACTGTCAAGGCTTATTTTGGGGATGGGGCATTGCCACTAAAGATTTGCAAAATCCTCAAATATCTTGGAATCTAAATAATACATTTATTCAAAAAGAGGGAATAATTGATGATTTGGGAACCTTTGATACTCCAGATGATTTTTTCAATCAATATAACCAAAAAATAGGATGGTGTAAAAATCTTTTATACAAATATATTGGAAGGCACTATATAAATAGAAATGTACAGAGAATTAGAAACAAATTATAACTGTTTCTATTTGCAATATGCAAATTTGAGAAGATAAAAACACTATTTAGAGAAAACTTGCAAAATATTGTACACTTGTCAAATTTAATATTAATCACACTATATTAATACTACTTTTTATTGTATAATAAGCTATAAATATTAACTTGATTTTAAATTTAAGTAAATATAAACTTAATAAATATAAGAAAGGTTGTGTTGTTTTGCAAGATAAAAAAATTCATTTAAATATTATACTTACTGTAGTTATTTCATATATTTTGATTAAAGTTATTGATAATTACAAATATTTTTTTGGAGTAATAAGTTTACTGATGTCACTACTAACTCCATTTATAATAGCCTTTGTATTAGCATATGTATTTAATCCATTAGTAAAATTTTTAGAAAATAAACTTAATTTTAAAAGGATATATTCTTTGCTTCTTACTTATGGCGTATTAATAGTTATATTAATATCTTTTATACTATTTACAGTTCCATCCATAGTAAATAGTTTGGCTGATCTGGTAACTCAAGTTCCTATGTATATAGACAAGACAGAACAATTTTTATTTGATTTAGGAAAAAGCTTACAATCAGTAGACCCTAATACATTAAAAGAATATGGTGATAAAATTATGAGCGTAATGCCCAAGTTTAGTAACTTGCTTATTGGTTCACTTGGAGGAATCTTTAGTACTACCTTCTCTGTTGGAAAATTTATAGTACAACTTGTTTTAGGTTTTATAATTTGTTTCTATATATTATTAGAAAAAGAAAGATTCTTAGAATTTACAAAGAAAATTGTTTATATTTCTTTAGGTAAAAAATATGGAGACTTTATAATAGAATTGTGTCAAAGCTTAAATTTAAATATTGGTAAATACTTTACAGGCAAAATTTTAGATTCATTTGTAGTTGGAGTACTTTCTGGAATTGGTCTATACTTTTTAAAGTCTGAATATGCCCTATTGTTTGGTACATTAATGGGTATTATGAATATGGTTCCATATTTTGGCCCAGTAATAGGTATGGCACCAGTTGTAGTAATCAACTTATTCTACAATCCGACAACTGCATTAACTTGTTTAATTTACTTAATAATAATTCAACAAGTAGAAGTTGCATTTATAGAACCAAAAATTGTAGGTGGACAGCTAGGGCTTAGCCCATTCTTTACAATACTAGCAGTTACTGTTGGTGGAGGATTTTTTGGTATACCTGGTATGATTCTATCTGCTCCTGTTATGGGTGTAATAAAAATATACTTTTGTGAATTTGTTAATCGTAGACATGATAAAATACAAATGGAATAAAAATACAATTTAATTACGATTTTGTAATCAAAGGTTACAGCTGTGTAACTGTAATATTATCCTCTTTAATGGTAATATTTAATTATAGAAAACATATAATATTATTAAGAAATGAATCTTATATAATTAATTACGAAAGAGGGTTTTAGTATGAAAAAAGCACTTATATCTTTATTAGTTTTATCTTGTTTATTATTAACTGCACCAGTAAATGAATCTTCTTATGCTGATTCTCAAAAGAATGTTCCTGTAAGTCAAAGTACTAAATTGACTCAAGAGCAAGCCAAAGAACTTTTAGTAAAATACAACAATAAAGTTGATTACATATATCAAGGAAATGCTAGCGATTTTGAAGCATTAAAAGCTAAAAATCTTAATGGATATGTATTTTTACCAGATGCAGATGGTGACATTGGTTATTTTGTAAATGAAAATACTTCTGAGATATATTACTTCCATCCAAGTGGATACCTTGAATTGGTTAATCAACAACAAAATAATAAATAAAATAATTAACTAATATAAAAATGGATGCAAATTGATATAAATTTAGCATCCATTTTATTTTTATTTTAAAGTTGTTTCTTTTTATATATTTAAATATTTTATTAATCCTGTGCTTGCTCTTTTATAAGTTTCTTTATATCTACAGCTGGTTCATCTTCCATTTTTATAACTTTGCCTTCCCATGTTCTAAGCATAACATAATCTGTTCCTTTTGATACAAGGTATTGTGGAAGTAATGGAGTCTTACCGCCTCCTTTTGGAGCATTAACTATATATGTTGGTATTGCCATTCCTGATGTATATCCTCTTAGATATTCCATTATTTCAAGACCATCATCTACTGATGTATTAAAATGTTTTGTTCCTTTTACATGTTTGCTTTGGAATATATAGTATGGTTTTACTCTTATTTTAAGTAATTCTTGATTTAAACATCTCATTACAAATTTATCATTATTTATACCATTTAATAACACGGCTTGATTTCCTAATGGTATACCTGCATTTGCTAATTTTTCACAAGCCTCTTTAGATTCTTTAGTTATTTCCATCGGATGATTAAAATGTGTATTTATATATATAGGATGATATTTTTTTAGCATATTACAAAAATCATCTGTAACTCTTTGTGGCATGGTAACAAGAGTTCTAGTTCCTAATCTAACATAATCAACATGTGGTATTTCTTTAAGTTGGCTAAGAATCCATTCCAAATAATCATCTTTTAATGTAAGAGCATCTCCACCAGTTACTAATACATCTCTTATTTCTTCATTTTCTCTAATATAGTCTATAGATTCTTGTATAACAGCTTTCGACTTATGAGAATCTTGTTGACCAATATTTCTTCTTCTTTGGCAATGTCTACAATACATAGCACATTCATTTGTTACATTTATTATTAATCTATCTGGATATCTTCTAGTTATACATCCTGCTGGATTTGTATACTCTTCTCCCATTGGGTCTAAATCATCTTGTTCATCTTCCAATTCTATATGTGTCGGTATAGAAAGTAATTTTATAGGGTCACATATGTCATCTGGGTCTATCAAGCTCAAATAATATGGAGATATTGCCCATCTAAATTGAGTACCAACTTCTTTTATATATTCTTTTTCTTTTTTAGTTAGATTGATAATCTTTGATAAAGTATCTACATCTGTGATTCTATTTGATAATTGCCATTTGTAATTATCCCAGTCTTCTTCTGTTCCATTTAATATGCTTAATATGTTTTGTTTTCGTTTATTTATCTCTTCTTCTTTTTCAAGACCTCTGTTAATTGTTTTCCTAGCCTGAATATAATCATCAATTTTTGATTTTAGTTCAGCAGCTCTCTCTAAGGATATTCTAGTTTGTTCATTCATAATTTTTAGCTACCAAAATTAATTAATTTCCATTATTGATAGCATCCTCCTTTCTGATGTGTTTATATCATTCTGATAGGCAAATTTAATTTTGCCATATAGATTTTATAACATATGAAATTGATTTTATTTTTGCATTTTTTCTGTTATTTTATACATTTGTGAATATTTTCCCACTATAGTCAATAAATTACAATTTATTATGCATTTTTTTTAACAAATGATTAATTATTTCTATTTTTAAGAATTATTTTACCATAAAACGATTATATTTTCAAGATGATTAAAGTTAAAATTTTAATAGAAAGTAAAGTATTTCATTAAATAATAAAAGCGGAGGTTTATTATAATAAATTTCTCCGCATTTTTATTTATTTAATTAAATTATACTCAGATAAAATCTTATTAGTAGCTTCATTTCTTTTTATAATCTCATCTTTTCTTTCTTCAATAATTATGATATTATACTTTTTTGCTATCTCTGCTATTTTCTTACATGATAAGTTAGACATAGAATGCGTTGTTGGATTATGATAATCTGGTATGATATATATGCCTTTTATGTTTTCATTTTTACAATAATTTTCACACTAAAAATTTAACACCAGTATGTTTCAATAAAATAGAAAGGATAGTATGATTACTCCCATACTATCCTCTTCTTATAATGATTTGATTTATTAATAAATCATAAATCTAACACTTCTAAATTTTTGTATAAATTTATCTTACATTTATAGCATCACTATTTTTAGAATTTTGTCCATTGTAATTTGCCACTACATATATATCTAAATTTAAATCTCCTTCAGGGATACTTATAGTATGTTCATTCCCTTTTATATCACTTTGATACAAAGTAAACTCACCATCTCCATTAGTATTATTTTTTATATATATACTATAGGTACATTCTTTATGAGATACACTGCTCCAGTTAACTCTAATAACATTGTTATCTCTGTCAACATTAGCGGATATATTTTCAACCTTCATGTTTTGTATGTTATCATTATTATCTGAGTTGCCATTACCATTCATATTAGTAATGTTTATTATATTACTTGGCTTGGTTGTGTCTGAGTCTTTCTTACCTAGAACATAAATATCATAATCTATACTCTGATTATCTTTTACATCAATTTCTATAGTAGCATATACTTTTTGTGATTTTCCTAAATCACTTTCATTTACAGTTATAGATTTGATTTTCTTAAATGATTCTTCTGACAACTTGTCTTTAAGATATATATCATAGTCAAAAACATCTTTCATATAATCCCATTCAAGTTTAATAATAACTTTGTTATTTACTATTTTATGTGAACCTACTAAATTCTGTATATAATCATTAGTTATAGTTTCTTTGACTACTGTTACAGTTATTATTTTAGACTTATCTCCACAAGTTATCCTTACTCTTTCTTTACCTTCTCTAAGACCTACTACACTTCCATCACCGCTTAGACTTATAGCTCTTTCCACAGGTAATTTTGAATCGGCCAACTCATAGTGTATTTTTGGTGGTTCTAAACCTGGTGGAGAAGTTATTATATCTGGTTTTAATTTCTCATTTTGGTCAACTTCTATTTTTACATCATTCATATTTATTTCGGCAACTCTAGCTTGAATTCTAAAGGTTCTCTCTACTTCTTTATTTCCACACTTAGCATATATTGTGGCTTTTCCAACTCCAACTGCACTTACTGTATTTCCTTTAATTTTTAGCACATCATCATTACTACTCTTATAGATAGGTTTATATGACTTTTTAAATTTGTCATAATCAACCTCTATTGTACTTTCTATAGTAGCACTATCACCAACATGTTTTAAATCCCCATTAATCTCCATATCTAGTGATTCTACTTCTGGGTCTACTACCTTTATAGTAGCCTTTTTCAACACTCTTGAATTCTTCATAATACCCACAGAAGAATACCCAACCTTTAATGCTGTCATCTTATTTCCATCTATTTTTAAAGTCCCTGAATTATCCAACACATTAAACCAAATATTTGGGTCTTTAGCATATGAAGGAACCTTGATATATTCGCCAGTAGACAAAGTAACTGTTTCATTTAGTTTTACTACATATTTATCTAAATCTTTAACATATTCCCCATCTACAATTTCGATTTCCACTCCCTTTACCATTGGTCTAAGTATTCCAAATTTAAAAAGGTAGTACTGCGCAACAAGCAATATAGGAATAGATATAATTATGGCAATTTTTCTGTATTTCTTATTTTCTACAAATCTCATCTATCCACTTCCTTTAGCCTAATATATAATCATTTGTTTTGTAAGCAATCTACCTAAGTTAAATATTGGGATAAACTGGAAAAGTATTATATTTCAGAATATCCCTATACTAATTATAAACCATAAATTTAAAATTTAAAACTAAAATTAGTGTTAATTTCTTACTATTACAATAGTCTAATTTTAGTGAAATAACATTTGTCTTGTCAGCTAAAAAGTTATATAATTAATTCAAAAGAAATTTATACTTGTATTATATGAGGAGGGCTTTAAATTGGAAATCAATTACAAAAAAAAAGATTTCAAATCATTTGCTAAAAGAAAAAACATTGAAATTTCTGTTCAAAGGTATCTTATTGATGCGTTAAGTTACATGGCACTCGGTCTTTTTTCTTCCCTTTTAATTGGAACAATTTTTAACACATTAGGAGACAACTTCAATATTTCTCTTTTTACTGAAGTTATAAGCCCTCTTGCTAAACAAGTTACAGGTCCAGCTATAGCAGTGGCTATTGCGTATGGACTTCAAGCGCCTCCACTTGTGCTATTTTCTTGTGCACTTGTTGGAGCTTGTGGTAACGAATTAGGGGGTCCTGTTGGGGCATTTGTCGCTACACTTTTTGCTGTAGAGATTGGAAAATTAGTTTCAAAAGAAACAAAAGTAGATATATTAGTTACACCTGCTGTAACAATACTAATTGGAGTACTTGTGGCAGAACTTATTGGACCAGCTGTTTCTGCATTTATGACTTCATTTGGAAACATAATAATGCAAGCTACAACTATGCAACCCATCATAATGGGAGCTCTAGTCTCTGCACTGGTTGGAATAGCTCTTACATTACCTATAAGTAGTGCAGCTATTTGTATGATGTTAAGTTTGGGAGGGCTTGCTGGTGGAGCAGCAACTGTTGGTTGTTGTTGCCAAATGATAGGTTTTGCTGTTATGAGTTTTAGAGAAAATGGAGTAGGAGGTCTTGTAGCTCAAGGACTTGGTACATCCATGCTCCAAGTTCCCAATATAATAAAAAACTGGAAAATTTGGATACCACCTACAATAGCTTCAATAATACTTGGCCCATTATCTACAACAATATTTAAAATGGAAAATATACCTATTGGCTCTGGTATGGGAACTTGTGGATTAGTTGGACAATTTGGAACAGTAACTGCCATGCAAAGTGCTGGAAAAGGTGGAATAACTATGTGGATTGGTATACTTTTACTTAACTTTGTACTTCCTGCTATTGTAACTCTAATAATATCAGAATTTATGAGAAAAAAAGGTATGATAAAACCAGGAGATTTAAAATTAGATGTATAAATAAAAAAACTACTCCTTACTTTTTTATAAGTAATAAGGAGTAGTTTTTTTTATGAAAATTCCAACATTTTTTTCAGTAACCAATCCATAGAACCTTTAACTTCATTCCAAAGTACTATATTTTCATCATAGTAATAGACAGCTTCTCCCTTTTCTTCCGCTGTAACAAACTCTCTACCAAAGGCATTTCGCCAATCTATTAAATATAATCCAATATATTTATTTTTATTTTTAGCACTTTTAATAGCATCACTTGCTAAAAACATATTTTTATTTTTAAAATAATAAAGAGCTTTGCTATACATCCATGTAGCAGAATTTTCTTCTTTATACATTTCAAATAAATTATTTATTGCTATTCTATCATTTAACCTAATTAATACATTGAGTAATTTATACCTTATTCCTTGCTCATCATCAGGATTGATTTCTATTAAATACTCTAATACCTTTCTAGCTTCCTTTAAATTATCAATACTCTCTAACTTCCTAGCAAGAGACTCAAGTGCTACCATATAAGCTCTAGTAGATACACCTTTCCAAAATCCAAGTTGTCTATCTTCCTTAGTAATCATGCTTTTTCCAATGTTTACAGCTTCTTCCATATACCTAATTGACTCAATATGATTTTTAGCTTCTTGTGATAGTTTAATATATCTTTTATAAAGTATTTTTTTCTTTTCTAACTCTAAATCTATGGCTTTGGATTTAGAGTTACTCTCTCTTACCCAAAACTCAATATTAGAGATAGCAATAGTCTCTTGATTTAAGAAATCAATATTACAAACGTCTTTTATCAATGATGATTTATTGTTTATAGTGTTTAAAGAAACACCTATTTTTTTTGAAAATTCCTTTTTGGTTATATGTAATGGATGCTTCTTATTATATAAGAGATTTTGCTCCAAAACTATGTTTAGTATAGCTGAAGACCATATATCAGCTCTAGAAGAATGAATTATCTCTTTATTATTATCTAAAATGTCTTGCAAGATTTTAAAACTTATATCTTTATATTCTTGATTTAGATTGGAGTTGCAAAATCTATTTATCTTGTCTTTAATTTCTTCTATCTTGCTTGTCATGACTCCTCCTCCATATTTTACACATATAAGACTACTGCTACAAATTCAAGTTCTTCTTCTCCTATATTCTCTATAGAATGTTCTTCACCATCAGCAGTGTATATTACATCACCCTCATTTACTTCTACAAATTCCCCATTATCAAAAACTTTACCTTTTCCCTTTAATATATAATATACCTCAAAATCAGTTGTATGGTCATGCACACCAATTGAACTTCCTACTGGTAAAGTTATTCTTTTAAATAATCTTCCTTTTCCTTTAAGCTCATCAATTTGTAATATATTTTCAAGCTTAACTTTTCCAACCCCACCAGTTAAATTTTCTTTTACTTCTACTTGTAATTCAGATTTCTTTCTTATCATAGCTCATCCCACCTGCCAAACAATCAATCTAACTACTAAATTGGCATATCCTTTCCATAATATGTTGTATTTTAATATAATAATAACATATATTCTTGTAAAAAAATATTACTGAATCTATAAAATAATACTATTTTTATAGATTATTAACACTTTGTTTTCTTATGCCATAAGTTGACGTCTTTATAAAAAAAACATATACTCATATAGTGTGGAAAATTTTTGTTAAATTATTGGTCTGGAGGTTCTCGACATATGTCAATTTTAAAAACTCAAGAAAAGCTTAAACAGCCTAAGGATTTATATTTTTGTTGTTCAATATTTACATTTGTAGGACTTGCATACTATGGTATGAAATTAGTGCTATTGTTATTTCTAGCTGAGCAAGTATCTAAAGGTGGTTTGGGATTAACACCAGCAGAATCTGCATCAATGCTTGCATCTTTTTTAGCATGGACTTATTTTTCTCCAGTTATTGGTGGATGGGTTAGTGATAGATTTTTAGGTCCGAAAAATTGTATTATGCTTGGAATGATAATGGTTTCAATTGGCTACTTTTTAGGATATCTGGCAAATAGCAAAATGGATGTAAACATCATGATATTCTTGTCTGGATTAGGAATAGGTTTTTATAAGGGAAACTTACATACCTTAGTTGGAAACTTATATACTAATGATGACCCAAGAAAGGATGGCGCTTTTTCTATTACATATATGGCTACTAATCTGGGAACATTATTTGGTCCTTTAATCTGTGGTTTGGTCGCTAATGAATGGTTCGCTATGAAAAATGGTACTTCTATAAATATGTATGGTTACAGATATGTATTTTTATTTGCTTCAATTACTGTTTTAATAGGCTTATTATTCTTTATATTTGGTCACAAAAGATTTTATAAATCTTCAAGTAATGAATTTAGTAGTCAAAAAGAAACTATAAAGAAATCATTAGAATATAAAAAATTACTTGCTTCAAAACCATTAACTTCAGTTGAGAAAAAAAGAATAATAGTAATATTAATATTAGCTTTTTTTACAGTATTTTTTTGGATAGCATATAATCAAGCTTCTATGTCTATAGCTTTGTATACAAAAGAACACATAAATCTGACTGTTGGTAATTTTCAAATACCAACCTCATGGATAGATTCATATAATGGTCTTCTATGTGTCATCCTTGGCCCTATATCTGCTCTAGTCTGGGTAAAATTATCTCAGACTAAAAAAGGCGATTTAAGTGTACCTTCAAAAATGAGTCTAGGGTTTATACTATTAGCTATAGCATTTTTATTCATGATAGTCGCAGTTATACAAACAGGAACTAACCCTAATTCAATTCAGAAAGCAAGTGTATTTTGGGTAATTGGATTTTTAACATTCCAAAGTATAGGAGAGATTTGTTTTTCTCCAGTTGGATATGGTATGGTAAATAAACTTTCACCAGAAAAATATATTTCATTCTTAATGGGTGTTTGGTTCTTAGGTAAATTTGCAGCAAATAAATTATCTGGTTATACACAGGCTATTATAGACCACCTTGGTATGTTACAAGTATTTATAGTAATCCCTTCATTTTTATTGATATTTGGAATTATATTACTTATAATGAATAAAAAACTTGTAGAATTATCAAAGTAAAAACTATGTTTAAGTTTAATAGATAATATATCAAAAATCGAGGCATTAAAATGCCTCGATTTATTTATAGTATTCAATTACAAAACTATATAGCTCTAGTATAAACTTTTAACCATTCTCTTTCTTCACCAGTTAGGAAAGGAGATATCTTATCATAAACTAATTTATGATACCAGTTTAAATAATCTTTTTCATCTTGATTCATTAATTCTGGAACTATACCATCTAAATCAATAGGAGCTAATGTAACAACTTCAAATTCCATAAATTGACCATAAAAATTCTTTTCAGCTTTTCTAACTACTATTTCATTTTCTGTTCTTATACCATGAGAACCTTCTATATATATACCTGGTTCATTAGTAGTTACCATTCCTTCTTCAAGAACTGCACTATCAAATCTTTCAGGAACTACTCTCCATCTAAATCCATTTGGAGCTTCATGAACATTTAATACAAATCCTATACCATGTCCAGTTCCACATTGATAATCTATTCCCATATTCCACATACAACTTCTAGATAATATATCTAGGTTGTATCCTCTACAACCATGTAAGAATTTAACCTTAGAAAGATTTATCATACCTCTTGCTACAGAAGTGAAATGTAATTTTAATTCATCACTTATAGGTCCTAATACTGTAGTTCTAGTTATATCAGTAGTTCCATCATAATATTGTCCACCTGAATCTACTAAGAATAAACCTTCAGCTTCCAACTTATAGTTTGATTCTGGAGTTGCACTATAGTGCATCATAGCAGCATGCTCTTTATATGCAGCAATTGTATTGAAACTTGGTTCAAAGAATCCTTCTTGTTCTCTTCTTAGTCCCTCTAATTTTTCAGTAGCACTTATTTCAGTTATTTCTATCTTACCTACATTATTCTTTAACCAGTACATAAATTTAGTGAAAGCTACACCATCTTTAACATGTGAATTTCTTATGTTCTCTAATTCTACCTCATTTTTTTGGGCCTTAAAGAACATTACTGGATTAAACTCATCAACTTTTTCAACTCCACAAGGTATATTATTGTAAATTGCATAGTTAATCTTAGTTCCATCAACTAAAACTTTTTCATCTTTATCTATATGTTTTACAAAATCATATACATCATTATATGGTTTTATTTTTACATTTTCTTTAGCCAATTCATTTAATATCTCTTCATTTAATTTACTTTCATCAACAAATAAATAAACTTCTTTTAAAGTTATCACTGCATAAGAAAGTACAACTGGATTGTATTTAACATCTCCACCTCTTATATTAAATAACCATGCTATGTCATCAAGAGTTGTTATTACATGAGTAGAAGTACCTTTTTCACTCATTTTTTCTCTCAATCTAGCTAACTTTGAACTAAAATTTTCTCCACAGTATTTAACATCTAATAAAAATGCTTTACTATCTGATAAAGCTGGTCTATCTGACCATATGCTATCTATTAAATCATATTGGTATTCTACTTTTATACCTTTTTTAGATAATTTTTCAGCTAATGTAGCTCCTTCTTTAGCACATATAACTTTACCATCAAAACCTAAAGTTCCACCTTCTGGAATATTTGTATATAAATATTCATCAGTAGTTGGGCAACCTTCTTGTCCCATTTTAAATAATTTTATTGTACTTCCTTCCAATTGAGATTCTGCTTGTATAAAGTATCTTCCATCTGTCCATAATCCAGCTTCATCTTTAGTCACAATAACTGTTCCAGCTGAACCATTGAATCCTGATATAAATTCTCTTGATTTGAAGTAATCTCCTACATATTCACTTTGATGATTGTCAGAAGACGGAATCATATAAGCATCAATATTTTTTTCTTCCATAAGTCTTCTTAATTCATTTACTCTGTCTTTTATATTCACAACAAGACCTCCTCAAAATAATAGTTTGAATAACTAAATATATAAGTATGTAAAGTTTATTACATAAATTTTCCTTTTATATAATTTATATAAATCTTATACACTCTAATTATCACAATTATAATTTTAATTACAATATCTATCTATGTAAAGCTTTTTTTCATAATTAAAGAGGAAATTACGTTTGATTTTATATTCAAATGTAATTTCCTTTATTTTCACTAATTAAGTATGGATTATTTTGTTTCTGTTAACAAATCCATTGCCATTAATTTTGTCAATATATTTCTTAATCCAAGTAATATTAAACCAAAGATTATTAAGACTCCTGCTATTCCTCCAAAGATTTGCAAAAAACCTAATGTAGCTGTAAATCCAGCAATTTTTCCTGATAACAAACTAGCAAAAAAACTTGTCAGATACCATGCACCCATAGATAATGTAGCATATTTAGCTGGAGCTAATTTATTAAACATTGCAAGACCTATAGGAGACAAAAATAACTCCCCTACAGTTGTAAATATATAGGTTACTACTATAAAAAGTATGCTAGCCTTTATTGTCCCATCTGAACCATTGGCTAATGTGGCCAATACCATAACTATAAAACCAAGACCCATTATTATCATTCCCAACCCCATTTTAACTGGAATAGAAAAGTCGCCTCTTTTAGTATTAGATAATTTAACCCACAAAGCAGCTAATACAGGGCATAAAGCTACACATAATATAGCATTTAACGATGTAAGCCATGCCACTGGCATTTCAAATCCAAATAGAGTTCTATTTACATTGTCTCTTACATAAATCATAAATGAACTTTGTGTTTGATAGTATGCTGTCCAAAATAAAACTACAAATAAGAATAATACAACCATTGCTATGATTCTATTTTTCTCTAATTTAGTAAGTGGTCCATACTCAATTTTTTCACCTTTATTTCCCTTAGTAACTGGATGTTTTCCAACTTCTTTTAGTAGCTTTGGCGCAAGAAGTGTAAATATAATCATACCAAGCATCATACCTATACCACAAACTAAGAATGCCATCTTATATCCATAAGACACTATATCTCCGTTTACTCCTCTTACTGCAAATACATTATCAGAAAGCAGTCCACATATGATTGGAGCTATGAATGCACCTACATTTACTGCCATATAGAATAAACTATATGCTGCGTCTTTTCTTGATACCTCGGTTTTAGGATATATATCACCAACTATATTGGAACAACTTGATTTAAAAAAACCATTTCCTAAAATGATTATTGATAGACCTACCCAAACCATATTAATAGATGTAGATGATGCAAACAAAACAAAGTCACCTATTGCTATTAAAAGTGCACCTATAGATATACATTTTTGTTGACCTAAAACTTTATCTGCCAACCAGCCACCAATTAATGGTGTAAGATATATAAGACCTGTAAACAAACCAAACATTGAAGTTGCTTCTTGAGTAGAAAGACCTAGACCACCTTGAGTTACACTCGCTGTAAAAAATAATACCAACAAAGCTGTTAATCCATAATAACTAAATCTTTCCCATAAAATTGTCATACAAACAAGCCAAAAACTCTTCGGATGACTAGCTTTTTTAGATACGCTTTCAGTATTTGACATAAAAAAACGCCCCCTTATTATTTTTATAGTTAAATTCAGTACTAAGATTAGCTTAATCATTTTAACACATACTTATAATAGCATCTTTTTTTATATTACTCAATAGATTATTGTTAATATTTTCATTTTTTTATTATTATTTTTAAAATTATGAAAAATATTCTTTTTTAAGTATTTTTAAAGAATAACTTTAGTATATATATTTGAATAGTATTTTTTTAGCTTTTAAATTTTTTTATTTATTTTTTTTATATTTTATATAGATTTTCAATAAAATAATTTAAATTCAAAATACGTTTTCATTGTTAATTTATGCATGTTATTTTTTTATAATTTCATTTTTAGGCGAATTAATTTTATGATAAAATAATAAAAACTGTTTAAGTTCTCTATTTAAGAACAAAAACAGCTTTTAGATATATAGATTAATATTTTCTTCTTTTAATAAATTGATTTAATCTATTGCTTTGCTTTCATTTGATATTTATCTGTAATTTTTACATTGTATTTTTCCTTTAAATCATTTATAAGTAAGTTTTGCTTTTCTGATGTTAAAGTACTTACTAAATCTGATTTTACTTCTTCAAATGGTTGATATTTTTCATCTGTTTTCTTAATTATATGGTATCCATAATCACTTTCTACAAGCTTACTAGATATTTCTCCTTTTTTCAAAGCAAATGCAGCTTTTTCAAAAGATTCTACCATTTGACCTTTTCCAAAAAATCCTAAATCTCCACCTGATTCTGCACTACTATCTTCAGAATACTTTTTAGCTAGAGTAGCAAAATCTTCTCCAGCTTCAGCTTTTTTAAGTATTTCTTCTGCTTGTTTTTTAAGTTCAGCTTTTTTACTATCACTGACTTGTTTACCTTTATCATCAACAGTTTTTATTAAAATATGTGAAGCTCTAACTTGTAAATAATTGCTCTTGTTTTTGTCATAATAACTTTGTGCATCTTTATCTGTTACTTTTGATGCTTCATTTAAGTATTTTGATGCTATTAGTTCTTTTTTCATATCGTCTTTTATATATTTCTCAGTCAGGTCAAATTGCTTTAGAAACTCTTCTTTTGTCATTCCCATTGCAGATTCTATGCTAGACATTAGATTATCATATTGAGAATTTAATTCGTCATTAGTTATGCTTATCTTTTCTTTTGCTGCTTCTGAAGATAATATATCTGATGTAATCATAGTCTCAATCATATTTGATTCATATGAACGTATTTCATCATCACTCATAGTATTTTTTGCATTTAAATAAAATAATGGCTCCATTCTTTTTCTTAACATTTCCCCTGTAATTTTTTTATCCCCAATAGTAGCTACTACTTCATTACTATTATAACGCTTTGAAGTGGCTGGTAATTTTCTTCCAGCTTCTTTTCCAGAGACATAGCCTCCACCCAAGCAAATTGCCCCTACTGCAACAATTGCTACAATTGCTTTAAGCTTTTTACTACTTAATTTTATTTCTCTTTTTTTGATTTTGTTATCAGTATTTTTTTCACCTGACACATCATCTTGTTTAGAACTTACATTTTCTGAATTTTTAATTTCATTCAATGTATTATCTTTTGAATTTTTTTCTTCAGACATTAATATCCTCCTTAAATTTAATTGTACAATACTTCACTTTTATTATTTTACATTAAAATAATATTAAATGTGTGAATCATAAATGAAACTCTCATGAATTTAAAATGAAATTAAATATTTCTTAAACTATATCTTATGAAATTTCTTCCTATTTTTGTATCTCCATACTTTAACATTTGTATAACTTCATTTTTTTCTTTTTGCAAATAAATAGAACATTCTTCTAAAGACTTAAATATCTCTAATACTTCGCCTTTTTTATTTACTAATTCAATCTTTTTCTTTCCACCTCTTTTGATTATAGACTTATATTTTTTAAAATATTCATCATATTCCTCATCAATACACTCAAACTTATAATTCATTTTTATTGTTTCAATCTTATCATTAGTTAAAATTTCATTTCTCTTTTTATCAGAAAGTCTTGTACTAAATATTTTGTCATTAAGAATATTAAATATCTCAGATGGAGATTTACTATTTTCTAGATAGCTCCACTCATTTTTACAGTATTCTTCTACATTTAACACTCTACTTAAATAATTTATAGCTTCTCCAAAGTAATCCATATATCCATATTTTAAATTTTCTCTTATGTAGCCAAGTGGTACCTTAAGATTTTTACTACATTGAATATGAGTATCAAAAGTCTTCTCTTCTTTAGTATATAAGTTTATTGCTTTTATACTTCTTCCTCGTTTTATTTTTATTTCTTTTATGTACTTTAAATCTTCTTCTGTTAAATATTCATTTATACCAATTACTTGTTTTTCTTCAACTTCAGTAGTGTTTGTTACTAAAATATTATTTTCACTTCGCTCAATTTCTTCAAATTTTTTAGAATCTGTTTTTTTACTTTCAAGCGGTATTTCTTCTTTATTTAAGTTGATAGATTCATCAGTAATAAATACTTCATTTTTATCTAATTCTATAGTATTTTTATTAATTAGTGTTTCTTCGCTATTTATACTTTTTTCTATTATTTCTATATCATCAATTATTAATTCTACTTTATTTAAAGTTGTATCATCATTATTAACTATTAATTCTTCTTTATCATTGTTGATTATTAATTCTTCTTCAGATAAGACTTTATTTTTTTTATCACATACCACTTCTTCTTTGCGTAGCACTTTATCTTCTTTATTAGACAAATATTCTTCTTGGTTTAAAGACTCATTTTCTTCACTTACAACTTCCTCTTTACAGCATAATACCTTTTTTTCTTTATCAATTAAATTTTCTTCATACAAAATTTTTTCATTTTTTAATATTATTTCACCTTCTTCTTTTGCTACCTCAACTTTTTGTCTCTTTTTCATAATACCAAACCACTTTTTTAACACTCAATGTTCCTCCTAATACTTTATCTACTCTTTATATTATCACATAAAATATTACTATTTTTAGCAATTCCTTAATTTTTAATTACTTGTCAAAAATTCATCAACATCTGTAACCATAAAACTTTTTTAAAACTTTCTTATCAGCCAAAAACATAGCCTTTATTTCATAGTAATTATATCATGTTTTTATAAAATATTATCTTTTTTAAATTTTTTACTTTTTAATACTATTTAAGATACAATTTATAATATATTTTACCAAATAACAACAATACACTAACACAAGTGTGATAATACTAGATGTTGTAAACTATGGCTAGTAAAATAAGATACAATACTTTCTATTTATGGAGTAAAATTTATAAAAAATGTGAAACGTAAGCTTTACATACAATAAAGAATGGATTTAATTTATCACATAAGTTCTTAAAACTTCATATGACTAATTAAATCCATTGCAATCAACTTTAAACTATGCATTTGATTTTTTTATTATAAAAGGAATGGTTATAATTGTACCTACTAAAGCATCTACCATATCAATCATAGTATCTTCTAGTCCTCCAGCTTGTGTAGTAGTCCCAATAAAAGTATCCGTTAGAAATTCACCTATTTCCCACAAACTAGCCACTCCCATACTAAACATAAATACAAATATAACTAAAAATATTTTACTCATCTTACTTATATCTTTTTGTATATAAAAATATTTAATTGTAGAAAATGCTACAATACATGATATTATACCCGACCATAAATGTAAAAAATCATCATAATAATTTATGTCATAAAAATTAAAACAAGTACCTAATAATGATGCAAACATTATAAATAATACAAGCACAATATATAATTCATTGCTCAAAAGTCTTTTATTTTGCCTATTTAAAATACTTAATATAAAAGTACCAATTAAACTGATTGCTACTAAACCTACATTTCCAAAAGCTCTATTTGTAGCAAAAAATATGGCACATAAAACATATACTATATAAAGTAAAATGGTTATTGGCTTTAAAAGTTTATTCATAAATAATTTACCTTTCCAAAACATTCTATATTCTATAATAACTTAGGATTAACATCATTATCACCATAACCATAAAGTTTTAATGGCTTAAGTGCTGGGCCTTCAAGTATGTTTCCTTTATAGTCAAATCTTGAACCATGGCATGGACAATCCCATGTTTTTTCTTCACTATTAAAATTAAGTTCACATCCTAAATGAGTACATGTAGTATCTACAATATAAAAATCTCCTCTATCATCTTTATAAACACCATATCTTTTTCCATCAATATTAACAATCTTTCCTTCACCACTACTTTTAGGCATATCTCCACTACCTATTTTTAATTTTCCAGTTACATAATTCATAGCTACATTTGCATTTTCCTTTATAAAATCCATTGAAAAATAACTACCTAATCTCGATGGATTGAAAGTGTCCTTATAGTCAGAAGTTTTATTTATTATTAAATCTTTTATTATTATTCCTGCAGCAGTTCCATTAGTCATTCCCCATTTAGAAAATCCTGTAGCTACATAAATATTATTCTCCCTTTTATTGATATAACCTATATAAGGAACATTGTCAAAACTCATATTGTCTTGAGCAGACCATTTACATTTAAAGTCTTTTATCTTAAATACTTCTTTACCATAATGCTCTAAATCATCAAATATTTCTTCTTCAGTTCCACCTTGACCAACTTTGTGGTCTCCTCCTCCAAAGATTAATAGGTTATTATTTTCATCATTACATTGTCTAAAAGTTATTGATGGGTCATCTATACTTATAAATATACCCTCTGGCAATTCATTTTGTAAGACTGCAACCATTAAATAGGCACGTTCAGCATATTCCTTTGCAAAATAAAAATTCAACCCATCATACCATGGACTGTGAGATGAGATTATAACATTTTCAGCTTCTATTATATTATTATCTCCAGTCTTAACTCTACATATAGCTCCTTTTTCTAGGTCTACTATCGGCGTGTTTTCATATATTTTTAGCCCTAAATTTACTGCTACTTCTGCCAAACCATCAACATATTGTTTTGGATTAAATTGACCTTGATTAGAAAAATGAATAGCTCCTTTTACATCTAATGGAATATCATTTATAGTTTCATAATATTCGCAATCTATGCCTATTTTTTTACATGTACGGTATTCATCTTTAATATCCTTTATAGATTCTTTCTTTTCTGTAAAGACAAAAGATGGAATCCTTTGAAAATCACATTTTATATTATTTTCACTGATTATTTTCTCAATCAATTTTAAAGCTTCATTATTTGCATTATAATATGATTTAGCTTTATCTAATCCATATTTTTTCTCTATTTTAGAATATACTATATCATGTTGACAAGTTACTTTACCAGTATTTCTGCCTGAAGTTCCATCTCCTACTTTATCGGCTTCAACAAGTGCTACTTTTTTACCTTCTTTTGCTAATAGATATGCAGTTGTTAAACCAGTTATTCCTCCTCCTACAACTAGACATTCTACTTTTATATTCTCGCCTAATTTTTCATATTCTTTGGGACTTGAATTTAAAATCCAATACGATTCATTCATTTTAAATACTCCTTTACATGTTAAATAAGAATAGTTTTTCCATCATAGGGTTTATTTATTATAAATAATATAAAAAAATAAATGCAAGACTATAGATTATTTGTTTATCATTTTCTCAAAGATACTATAGTTAACCAATCTTATAGCATGCTTTAAAATTCTTTTGAGATTACTTTTAATTGATTTTTATTTAATGAACTTTATTTTTATCTCTATCAATTTATATGTCTATGAAATATATAGTTGATTTTTGTATAGTAATATATTACTATTGATATTACAGGGGGATTATGTAGTTAATGACACTAAAACAAATATTCAGAAAAAGTAAAATGGAGGTTTTATGAAAAACAAAATAATTATAGGCATTACTTGTTTATTTATATTGCTAATGTCTGGGTGTACTTCAAAACATACAACAGAAATAAATGTACTAGCCACTACCGATTTACATGGTAACATCCCTTATGAGTTAACTTCTTATGTAAGGGAACAAAGAGAAAAAGATAAAAATATAACTTTAGTAGATGCTGGAGACTTCTTTGACCGTGGAGTAGCTTTAGGAAGTAGTATGGATGATTATTCTAATGCTATGCTTAAAGATAACAACAACAAAACTGAAAGCTATATTGAAACTCCTATTTCAAAGGACATGAAAGAAGTCGGTTATGATGCTGTAGTTCTTGGTAATCATGAATTTATATCTCTTAATAAATTTCATTTAGACAATATGATATCTGATTTTGAAAAACAAAAAATAGATGTATTATCAGCTAATACTTATAAGAAAAATGGGGATAGCTATACAAAACCATACATAATAAAAAATATTGATACACCAGAAGGAAATGTAAAACTAGGAATTCTAGGACTTACTATAAAAGAAGTTGGTGAAGGAAAACAACTAAATGAAAATGGAGAACTTGTAGATTCTAAATCTCTAGAACTAAAAGACCAAGAAGGTTATAGTGGTGAACTATATATGAATGATTTAGTAGAAGATGCTAAAAAATGGGTAAAAATCATGGAAAAAGAAAGTCCAGATATAATAGTAGCTGTTGCGCACACAGGTGAAAGACCTAAAAATCCTAAAAATCCAGGCAATAGAATACAAGATTTAGCTCAACAAGTTGATGGTATTGATGCGATAGTTGCAGGGCATAATCATGTTCAAATTGAACAACACGATTATAAAAACACATTGGGAGAAAAGGTTATAGTTACTGAACCAGGAAAGCATGGAGAATGTATTTCTAAAATTAACTTTAAATTAGAAAAAAATAACGATAAATGGAGTGTAGTTGACAAATCCAGTGAGTTAGTTAAATTTGAGAAAAATAAAGAAGATGAGAAATTTGGACAATTTGTTTCTTCACTTATGAAAGCTAGTGAAAACAATAATGAAATAAGACTGGCAAAAGTAATGCCGCCTGAATGGGATAAAATATTTATCTTTAAGTCTAGAACATCAGCAAACGATATATATAAAGCTGTAGGATATAAATGGAGAAATATATCTTCTCCAAAAGATAGAGATATGCTACAAATTGTCGTTATGAAGAATAATAAACCTGTTACTTATCTATATGGAGAATCAGAGCTTATGCCATTTAATATAAAATGTGATGAATCAGAGTACAAAAACAATGTTGTGACTATTTATCCTAATAAAAATGATAAATTCAAAGTTATAAAAGGTGAAAGAAAATACAATATTAATTTAGAACATATAGAGTAGAGTTTTATTTATACAGTTTCTTAAATATTATAATCTCATAATAAACATATTTTTTAATTTTTTCTTATAATAATTACTATTTTTTTAACATCAATTGAATTGTAAAACATAATAGTTGAAAGTATTATACTATTAATGTAAAATTTATAAAACATGATGTATAACTAAGAAAAAGGAGCTTTTAATTATGGTTCTAAAAATAAGCTTTGGTGGAAATTATCATTTTGATTATATATATGTTCCCAGTGAAATTAATTTAAAAAAAGATAAAATTAGAGATGGTTTTTACAATTGGATTGACAATACAGAAGATGAGCACCCTTTTTGGGAGTACGAAAAAGGTGTAAAAATTGGATTAAACTATAGAGGGGATGCTATTGTATATTGGCTTAACAACTATATCCTAAAAGACACAAAATATAAGTCAAGGCTAATTGAAAGTTTTTCAAGTAAAAAGCTATACTATGACTTAGTTATAAAGCTATAAAGCATTACAAATAACTATAAAATAGATATTCTCATCTGATTTAAAAATTTGACAATGAAATACCCTATAGTTTAAGTAAATTTTTTTAAATAATAAAAACTGACTGTCAGTTAAATGTCAGTCAGTTATTTTATAATAATTTCATTTAAATATATCTAAAATTATCCCTTTTAATACTACTCTATCTATCATTTCCAGATAAAATAGTTCATTTAAATTAATTTTAATACACCCTACTAAGTCTATCTTCAAGATTAGTTTGAACAAGTCCTAATATAAGATTTACAATCCAATATACAACTATTACACAAGTAAAAGCTTCCAAATACTTATAACTTGCTGCTTCTGAAACTTTATGTTAGCAATTTGCTTAAAGGTTTTCATTTCTATAAATTTCCAAACAATACATTTATTAAAAAAAAGTGAGTAAACTCTGTATATTAGACTTAACTCACTTTTTTGTATAAACCCTTATCTTAGGATAATTCAGTAATCTATTAAATTTTATAAAACGACCTATTTTTAGCTATTAAATACTCTTTGGTTATTATGCGCTTTGATTTAGTGGTTTTTTAAGTAGTGCTAAAAGCATCATTCCAACTACAGCACCTACAATTATAGCCACTATATATCCAAGTGGATGAGTAACTACTGGTATAACAAATACTCCTCCATGAGGTGCACGAAGAGCTGCATTAAATAGCATACTAAGTGCTCCTGCTACTGCTGAACCTCCAATACAAGCTGGTATAACATGAAGTGGGTCTCCAGCTGCAAAAGGTATTGCTCCCTCTGTTACAAATGATAACCCCATTACATAGTTAACTTTACCAGACTCTCTTTCTTCTTTTGTAAATCTATTTTTGAAGAATGTAGTTGCAAGAGCTATAGCAAGTGGAGGAACCATACCACCAGCCATTACTGCTGCCATTATTTCAAATTGCCCTGATTCAAGAGATGCTACACCAAATACATAAGCTGCTTTATTCACAGGTCCACCCATATCTACAGCCATCATTCCACCCAACACTAATCCTAAAACTATTTTTGAAGTTCCACCTAAACTATTTAGGAATCCAACCATAGCATTATTAATTGCTGTAACTGGAGGTATTACTAGAAATGTCATTATAACGCCCATCAAAAGAGTTCCAAATAAAGGATATAATAATACTGGTTTTATTCCTTCTAATGAAGTTGGTAATACATTAAATATTTTCTTAAGTCCTTCTACCAAATATCCTGCTATAAAACCTGCAAGTAATGCTCCTAGAAAACCTGAACCACCATCTCCTGCAAGAGCTCCTCCCACAAAACCAACAACAAATGCAGGTCTATCAGATATAGAATATGCTATATAACCTGCAAGTACAGGTAACATAAATCCAAATGCTTTATCTCCAATTCCCTTAAAAAATGCTGCTATTGGTGTATTTGAACCGAAATGTGAAGGGTCAATAGAGTAATCATCAAGTAAGAATGCCAAAGCTATAAGTATACCTCCACCAATAACAAATGGCAACATATTAGACACACCATTCATTAAATGCTTGTAGACTTTTCTAAATCCACTTTCGTTTTCTTCACTTGATTCGTTGTGACTTCCTTCTTCTCCATGATAAATTGGAGCATCTCCATTTACAGCTTTATCTATAAGTTCTTCCGCTTTGTGTATACCATCAGCAACCTTAGTTTTTATAACTTTTTTGCCATTAAATCTGGCCATTTCAACATTTTTATCTGCTGCTACTATTATACATGTAGCATTTTCTATCTCTTCTTTTGTAAGTCTATTCTTAACACCTGCTGAACCATTAGTTTCTACTTTTATAGAGATACCTTTACTTTCAGCCATTTTATTTAAACTTTCAGCTGCCATAAATGTATGTGCTATTCCTGTTGGACACGCTGTTACTGCTAAAACTTGAGGATACTTACTAATATTTTTATCTTTATTATTTAAAACATCCTCTTTACTAATTTCTTCATCCTGATATTCTTCACTGAATTTTTCTCTTTCTTTTTTATCTATTATTTCTTTGAATTCTCTTGCTGAATTTGAATTTATAAGTTTATTTCTAAAATCTTCATCCATAAGTATTGTAGATAATCTAGATAATACTTCAAGATGTGTATTATTAGCTCCATCTGGTGCAGCTATCATAAAAAATAAATTTGACAAACTTCCATCAAAAGATTCATAATCTATACCTTCCTTTGATACAGCTGCTGCTATACAAGCTTTAGTAACTGCTGTAGTCTTAGCATGAGGAATAGCTACACCTTCTCCAATTCCTGTTGTACTCATCTCTTCACGGGCTAAAATTGCTTTCTTATAATTTTCTTTATCATTTAAATTACCACTATTTTCAACTAAATCAACTAGTTCTTCTATTACTTCTGGTTTATTTTTTGACTTTAAATTTAATTTAATTGATTTTTCATCTAATAACTCTATAATTTTCATAAGTTCTCATTTCCTCTCTATATATTTTTTAGGTTATTTTTAAAATCTTTTCACAGATATTTCGTTTACTAATTTATCAATATATTTTCTTTCAGCTAAATCATATGAAAAAGCAGTTGCACTTCCTGAAGCTGCACCTAATTTAAGAGCATAATCATATTCACCAGTACTTAGATATCCAGATATAAACCCTGCTACCATAGAATCTCCTGCTCCTGCAGAATTTTTTACAGTTCCTTTTGGTACATCACTTATAAATACTTCATTATCTTCTGTAATCAGTAATGCACCATCTTTACCCATTGACACTAAAACATTTACAGCTCCCATTTCTTTTAACTTTTTAGCATACTTTACTATATCTTCATTTGAATTTAATTTAACACCAAACATTTCCTCTAGCTCATCATTATTAGGTTTAATTAGGAAAGGCTTATATTTTAATACATTAAGAAGAAGATTTTTTGTTGCATCTACAACAATTTTTATATTCTTTTCTTCTAGTCTAGACATTATATTTTCATATAATTTTTCATCTAAAGTAGATGGTATACTACCTGCCAATATTAAAATATCATCTTGATTTAATTTATCAAGTTTTTTATATAATAGGTTGATGTATTCATCACTTATATTGGGTCCTTGTCCATTAATTTCGGTTTCCTCTGACACTTTTATTTTTACATTTATTCTTGAAAAACCGTTTTTCAATTTTATAAAGTCTGTTTTTAATTTTTTTTCCTCCAATGTTTTTACTATATATTCACCAGTAAAACCACTTATAAAACCTAATGATGTATTGTCATGTCCAAGTTCTTTAAGTATACAAGACACATTTATACCTTTTCCTCCTGGATAAACGTATTCTTCATTTACACGATTTGTACTTCCTGTATTTAATTCATCTAATTTAACTATATAATCTATTGATGGATTTAATGTTACTGTATAAATCATTTTGCCACCTCTTTTTATTTATTTATCTTATGTTTATATCTTAACTCCATATTAATATCCCTGAAAGTCAAAAAATTTCTCTTAATTAAAAGAGAAATTTATCGTTTTTATCTTATTTAGTTTTATATTATCCAAATTTGCATGTGTATATACAACACTATGTTCTATATATATCTATCTAAACATGTTTACAAATTTTTCGAAATTGCTATTTTCACATATGCTTATAACTTTCGCTATGGAGTCTACTCTTTTGTATATGTTTGAAAATATAACTTCATAATCTAATATTTTATCTTTATCAAGTGCCAACATTATTATTAAGCGCACATCTGATATTTCCCAAGCAATTGGTTTTTTTAGTATTCCAATTGCTATTTTATTATCATAAACCTTTCCAATAGCTCCATGTGGTATAGATACCATGTTGCCTATTTCTGTTGTTGCTATTTTTTCTCTCTCAAAGTAAGAGTTTTTCATGTCATCATCTATATAACCTTTTTGTACAAGTTCACTTGCCATAAAATCAATAATTTCTTCTTTATATTTAAAATCTAAGTCAGTAAAAAACAACGCACTATCAAATAAGTTTTTTATATCTAAATCCAAATATACATTTCCTGTTTCTATATATTTTTCAATTAATTTAATTTCCTTTTCACTCAACATTGGAGAGATGTTTATTACTGGTATATCACCTATTTCAATAGGTACAGTAGATATTACAAAATCAACATCTATAACCTTTACATATTCAACTAGATATGAAGGAATAACCTTTAATATTTCTAGCTTTTCTCTAAATATATTCTCTAATTTAGCTTTTATTAACATTGAGGTACCTATACCTGATGTACAAACTATTATCGCTTTGAAAACCTTATCTTTATTATTATAGGATGCCCTCTCAATAGCACCTCCTATATGTAGAGCTATATTTGCAACTTCATCTTCGTTGATTTCTATTTTTAAATCTTGTTCTATTGTTTTTTTAGCTATATTAGCTAACTCAAAGGCAAAAGGATACTTTATTTTAATATCTTGTGCTATTATAGGCGATTGATTCATGCCTAACTTTATTTTCTTACACAAGCTACTAATATGCTTATATAAATATTCTTCAAATATATCATCATGGCTTATATCTATTGATGTAGCTAGCTTTAAATTTTTACAAAACGTTCTTATCGAATTTATTATAATCTCTTTGTTCTGTTCATTTTCCAATATTGAACTTCTTTTGTTGCTATAAGTTTCTACATAGTCCTTTATAAACTCTCTTTCATCATACTTATGCCTGCTCAAAATAACTAATATATTATTTAATACATTCTTAAATTCTATATCAGTTAGTACTAATCCATTTTCATTTAATTCATCTAATAGTATTTTTTTTATTATTAACTTTTTTTCTTTTATATCGTCATTTAAAAAATCATTTAGACTGAGTTGGTTGTCTCTCTTATTACTTAAATCAATTATACAATTTAGTATCTTATCTTCATTTTCAGAAATACATATACCTTGTTTGTGCTTAGATTTAACAGAAATTGAATACTTATCAAATATCCTCTTGACTTCTTTTAAGTCATTTTTTACTGTTGAAACACTTACATACATATAATCTGCTAAATCTTCAAGCCTTATAGTATTTTTTTCTTCATTGCTTAAAGTTAGTATTTTTCTGATTATATATTCTACTCTATCTACATCATCATAAAGGTTACTATTTAAATTCACTTCATCAAAGCTTCCCTCTAACTTATAACCAACACCTCTTATTGATAAAATTTTACCATTTTTAAGCTGTTTGTTAATATCCTTTATTTCATTTTGTATAGTCTTTGAAGAACACCCTATTTCTTGGCTTAAGGCAAGTCCACTCATTGTATCTTTTGAATTTAACAGTATCTTTATTATATTTATCTGTCTAGCTGTTATATTTAAACTCATAAAATCACCTTTTACTCTAGATATTGATTTCTCAATTTTTTTATCTCTTCTTTATTTAAATTAAATTCTCCATATAGATACTCTTCTACACTATTGTATTCCTCATCAATTCTTCTAAAGGCTGTATTCATATATTCTTCATTTACACCAAATATATAATTTAATCTTTCTTTTGGAATATCTTTAAATTTAGGCTTACATTCTATAAACCTTTCTATTTCCTTATCTGCAAACTCATTGCTTTTTAGATAATCTTTCATTATATTTTCTCTTGATACACCCAAAATCATAAGAATTATAGCACTTCCTATACCAGTTCTATCCTTACCAGCTGTACAATGATTTAGTACTGGCAAATTAGAGTAATCTTTTATAAGTTCTACTAGCTTTTTATATGAAGGATTATTTACAGGTAGATTATAGTAGCTATTATTTAGCATATTAAACGCACCATCTTTTTCAAATAAACTCTCAATCATATCTTCGATAGAGCCAAAACGACCTCCTGATTCTTCTAATTCTCTCATTGCTGGAATTCTTATATTTTTTATATTTGATATTATTGTTGATGGATGTTTACGTGCCTCTTCATCACTCCTATAATCAAATACATATTTGATATTTAAGTCTTTTAAAATCTTTATATCATTCCTACTCAAATTTGACAACTTTGCAGACCTATAAAATAAACCATACTTTACAGTTCTACCATCCTCTGTTTTATTTCCACCTAAATCTCTAAAGTTTTTCATCTTACCACCTCTTAAAAATTCTCTATCATATGATAAGTTATCTACTATATTTAGCTCAAACATTATAAATTAATTTTATCACAATTTTATGCTATTTATTTAAAATATTTTTTCGTATTTGCTTAATAATTTTAAAATACAAAAGTATATCTTTATACAAAATTAACCTAAATTTTACATAATTTATTTACTACATAGAAGCTTTATAGTTTATAATCAATATACAGTAGTATATTTTATACAAATAAGACCATATTTAGAATAATATCAAATACATTGGAGGTTTTATATTATGGACATTCAAAAACAAAAGAGCTTTATAATTAAATTTACATATGTAGTTTTAATAGCAAGTATTATATATGTTGTCTTAAAATTCTTATTTCCATTATTAATGCCTTTTGTGATTAGTTTTATCATTGCCTTTATTTTAAGACCTATTATAAAACTTATTACAGATAATACAAACTTAAACCGTACATTTATTTCTGCGGTAGTACTTTTAGCCTTTTATGGATTAGGAATATTTTTATTAGTTAGTTTTGGTGCAAAAATATTTGCAAGTATAAGCGACATATTTTTTAGACTTCCTGATATATATAAATCAGGTATACAGCCAACATTAAACACCTTATTTTCTAAGATAGATGCTAGTACACCTAATGTTAATCTAGCATTGATACTTGGTTGGGATAATATCAGTCAATCTATGATGTCTTTAGTTGCCTCTATTTCAACAAATGCACTTAATGCTATTGCAAGTATTGCAAGTAAAACACCTGCATTTATGTTGAAACTTATTATAACTTTAATTGCTTCTTTCTTCTTTACATTTGACTATCAAAAAATAGTGAACTTTATTTTAAGACAGTTTCCAGAAAAAAGTCAGACAATGATAATCAATATAAAAAATAGTAGTATCAATGCTATTTTAAAATTGTTAAAAGCATATGCCATACTACTATCAGTAACATTTGTAGAACTTCTTATTGGTCTTAATATCCTACAAGTTGAAAATGCATTTACTATATCTGTCATAGTTGCGCTTGTCGATATTTTACCAGTATTAGGCACAGGAAGTATCTTAACTCCTTGGATGATTATTTCATTAATCAATGGAAATATACATTTGGCAATAGGGCTTTTAATACTATACATCATCATAACTGTTGTTAGACAAATATTAGAACCAAAAGTAGTAGGACAACAAATTGGTCTGTATCCTTTAATAACACTAATGTGTATGTTTGTTGGTGCTCAACTATTTGGAATAGCTGGATTATTTGGCTTTCCTATTGCAGCTACAATCATTAAAAATCTACATGATAATGGGATTATTACTGCATTTAAATAACTTAAAATCAATATTTTATTTAAACTTAAAATAGTGAGATATGTATTATACATCTCACTATTTTTCTACTTTGCACATATAGTATCAATCATTTCTTTATATTCATTTTCATTATTCAAAAAATCAATATTTTTAAATTTTTTTCGCATCTTTTCTTTAATTTCCAATGAATAAGATATCGTATATGGAAGAAATCTCTCTATTTTTTTTATATATTCTATAGAAAAAAATTCAGCATTATAAGCTATAGAAAACAAAATCAACATTAAACAATCATTTTTTATCATGTCTGTTATAGCTTCATTTCTACTGTTAATTTTAAAGTTTTCTATTAATTCAATAGTAAAGTTTATTAACTTATTTGCAATTTCATCCAATAAACCCTTTTTTGACATCTCTGTCATAATAGTCTTATGATTACACTTTAAATCTTCTTTTATATCCTGTAAATCATCAGATATTTGTAATAAAAATCCATAACCAATACAAAACTTTACCTCTTCATTTGTCATAAGCCCATTTATTAAATATCCATCTACTAAAACAGATGAACCTCCCTTTTCAATAGAAATAGATAATATTTCGTCTTTATGCAAATAAGTCTCCTTATCCTGCTGTTTTAAACTCTTTACTTGGCTTTCAAATATTAATAACAATGACTCATATATTTCTTTAAAATCTTCTCTAGGATAAACCTCTTCAATATAATCTATCATCTGAGATACTTTACTTTCATGACAGTTATTAGGTTTAATTTTTTCTCCTAAGAGTCTTTTTTCTAACCAACGATTGAATAAGGCTTTATCCATTTCATTTGTCTTTGTATTATCTAAATAATTGTCTGTATATGGATATAACATACTATATGCAAAACTTGCTTTTGAATAATAGACATCTTTTCCAAATAATAATTGCAGTGCATTTGAAATCCATACATTTCTCATGGCCTGCATAATATCTTCTATAGGTAAATCATCATCAAATCCTCTAGCATCTCTGATAAATTGTTTTGTTATTTCTAAGAATTTTTTTCTATCTTCTACATTCATTTTCTCTAATTTAAAAATATTCTCTTTTTCTAGTGTTTTTTGCAAAAAAGCTTCACCTTTTTTTATCCACATTTTTCTTAGAACAACATCACTTGGACACTTTTCTAAGTGAACTGATACTTTATCTATCAATTTATCTAATTCGCCTTCACACTTTTTTTGTGAATCTTCACTATATGTTTCTATTTCTTTACATAATTCGATACTTGAATTATTCCATATATCTTTACATTTGTCACAATAGCATTTAAATATATAATTTAATCTCATTTGACATCCCTACTTTCATGTCTAAACTATACCCTATATTATATCAGTACATATAACTAATATATAGTTAAAGTTATGATTGTGTATAATATTGCCATGAAAACTATTTATTTTTTCAACTTAGCTAAGGCTTCTGCAAATGGATTATTAAATACTTCTTGATTTTTATTTTGATTTTTTAGATATTGATTAACATCTTTCTTTGATGCTTTCTTTTTTTCCTCTTGTTTTCTTTTATTAAAAGAGGATAATTTTTCCCTGTACCCACAACTACAAGTAAATATTCTTCCTTCACCTTCACCACGAAGTTCTAATTTTTTATGACAATTAGGGCATCTTGAATTAGTTGTTTGTGATATGGTTTTTCTAGTATTACACTCTCTATCTTCACAAATTAACATTTTACCTTTCTTACCATTTACCTCTAGCATAAATTTACCACATTCTGGGCATCTATTTTTAGTTAAATTATCATGTTTAAATTTGCTATCACTACTTTTTACTTCTAATACAATAGCTTTTGAATAATCCTTCATATCATTTATAAATGTATTTTTATTAAGCTTCCCTTTTGAAATATCTAATAATTTCTTTTCCCACGATGCTGTAAGTTCTGGTGTCTTTAAGTCCACAGGAACTAAATCTAACAGTTGTTTTCCTTTTGATGTTATATATATATCTTTATTTTTCTTTTCCATCAAAAATGAATTGAATAATTTTTCTATTATATCTGCTCTAGTAGCAACTGTACCAAGTCCACTTTTCTCCATAGATGTTAAAAGTGTAGCCTCATTTAAGTATGGTGGTGGATTTGTCCTTCCTGAAGTCATCTTCAAGCTTTTAACTTTAAGAATATCTTTTTCCAACACATTTGGAATGCTTTCATATTCATCTTCATCATCCATATCTTTATAGCTTTCTTTCCAACCTAGATTTATTACTTTATTGCCTTTGGCTTTAAATGTCTCGCCCTCTATAGTTGCACTTATAGTTGTCTGTTCATATTCAAAGGGAGGACTTAATACTGCCAAAAACCTTTTTACGACAAGATTATATATTTTTCTTTCTTTATCTGTAAAATCACTCATAAACACTTTTTGCTCTGTTGGTATTATGGCATGATGGTCTGTTACTTTTGAATTATCAACAAAAGACTTATTAGATACAATATTACTTTTTAATAACTTATTACAAACCTTCGAATAATCACTAACATTTACAGCTTTTATTCTATCTTTTAATGTCCCAACAATATCCGAAGTTAGATACCTAGAATCAGTTCTAGGATAAGTAAGTACCTTATGGTGTTCATATAGTTTTTGCATTATAGATAATGTTTCTTTTGCTGAAAATCCAAACATTTTATTTGCATCTCTTTGTAATTCTGTTAAATCATAAAGCGCAGGTGAATATTTTTTCTTATATGATTTATTTACTTCAGATATTTTAACATCTAAATCTTTTACTTTTTTTGATACACCTTCCATCTTTTCTTTACTAAAAGTTGAGGAATTATTATTTTTATCATTCCAAATAAACTTTATATCTGAGTTGCCCTTTGTTGCAATTATCTCCAATCCATAATATTCTTTAGGTTTAAAATTTCTTATTTCTTCTTCTCTTTTCAATATCATAGCAAGAGTAGGAGTCTGCACTCTTCCACAAGAAAGCTGTGCGTTATACTTTGTTGTTAAAGCTCTAGTTGCATTTATTCCAATAATCCAATCGGCTTCTGCTCGTGCTATTGCTGAATAGTACAAATTTTCATATTCTTTACCACTTTTTAGTTTTGCAAAACCTTCTTTTATTGCTTTATCTGTACTTGAAGAAATCCAAAGACGTTTTAAAGGTTTTTTTACTTGAGATTTCTCTATTATCCATCTTGCTACAAGTTCTCCTTCTCTCCCTGCATCTGTTGCTATAACTATTTCATCTATATCATTTCTGTTCATTTGAGCCTTCACTGTATTAAACTGCTTTCCACTTTTTTTTATTACAACAGTCTTTAGATACTTAGGAAGTATTGGTAAATCTTCTAAACTCCATGATTTGTATCTTTCTCCATAACTTTCAGGGTCAGCAAGTGTAACCAAATGACCTAGTGCCCAGGTAACAATATACTTTGGTCCCTCTATATATCCATTTTTTTCATTTTTTGAACCCAAAACTTTTGCTATATCTCTTCCCACAGAAGGTTTTTCTGCTAGTACTAATATTTTTCCCATTTTAAAATACTTCCTTTCTCTTTCTCCAATCTTACACTACACTTAAAAGCTAAATAAATATACTTTTTCTTAACATTGTAACTATAATATTACCATAATTAAATCAATTCTAATTAATTATTTAATATTTTCTTCTTTTTTTATCACAAACCTATATTTAATTTGATTTACACACCTACTATCCTATTTATTTTTACGTATATTATTTAAATTTGTAAGTTTATAATTCGTAATTAGACTTATATTTTTATATTTTTTTCCTGTTTTTAAATTTTTTAGTTGACAAAACACAAAACCTTATATTAATATTATTAATACAATAAGCTATGACAAATCAATATCCGGTTAAGATTTTATAGAAGAGTTGCCATATGGCACACCGAAGGAGTAACACTCTCAGGTACTTTTTTAAAGTAGGACTGTAAAATTTACGGAACTCTGGAGAGACCCATTATGGGCGCCGAAGGGGCAAGGCATTTGTGCTCAATCTCTCAGGCAAAAGGACAGGGATTATCTACCAAAACTAGTATTATTAATACTTTTATTTTGGTTGCTAATTAGTGTATATCCAGAGCTGAATCTATTTTAGATTTAGCTTTTTTTATTACACTAGAAATTATTAATAAATTATACTAATTTCCTGTCAATTACTTCATTAAAAATTCTATTGATTGTGTAAAGCAAAAAAATGAGGGAGTGTTTTTATGAATCTAATTGATATTTTAAACAAAGTTGATGCTTTTATTTGGGGACCGCCCCTGTTGGTACTACTAGTTGGTACTGGTATATTACTTACTGTTAAACTTGGCGTTGTGCAAATAACAAAACTTCCACGTGCTCTTAAGCTAATATTTGCTGCTGAAAATAAAGGTAGTGGTGATGTTTCAAGTTTTGCAGCTTTATGTACTGCATTGGCTGCTACAGTTGGTACTGGTAATATCGTTGGGGTTGCCACAGCTATTAAAGCTGGTGGACCTGGTGCACTTTTTTGGATGTGGATAGCTGCATTCTTTGGGATGGCTACTAAATACTCAGAAGGTGTCCTTGCAATAAAATACAGAACTAAAGATAAAAATGGTCAAGTATCTGGTGGACCTATGTACTACATAGTAAATGGTATGGGAGAAAAATGGAGACCTCTTGCAATATTCTTTGCTATAAGTGGTATATTAGTTGCACTTTTAGGAATAGGTACTTTTACTCAAGTAAATTCAATAACAGACGCTATCAATAGTAGCTTTGGAGTGGACCCTAGAATTACAGGTGTTGTACTAGCAGTATTTGTAGCTTTAGTTGTATTTGGAGGTCTTAAAAGTATATCTAATGTTGCTACTAAGATAGTACCTTTTATGGCAGTTATTTATATTGTAATCTGTGGAGTCATTTTAATATCTTATTGGAATAAAATACCTGAAACTTTTGTATTGATAATTAAAAGTGCATTTACACCTACTGCTGCAACTGGTGGTTTTCTAGGTGCAACTATGTCACTAGCAATTAGAAATGGTATCGCCCGTGGTGTATTTTCAAATGAATCTGGTTTAGGTAGTGCTCCAATAGCAGCTGCTGCAGCTAAAACTGAGTGGCCAGCAGAGCAAGGGCTTATATCTATGACAGGAACTTTTATAGATACTATTATAATCTGTACACTTACTGGATTTTCTCTTGTTATATCAGGTGTTTGGTGTTCAGACTTAAATGGTGCTGTTATGACTCAAGCAGCTTTTAATGGTGCTATTCCTACATTTGGACCAATATTACTTACAGTTAGCTTAACATTATTTGCATTCACTACAATTTTGGGGTGGAGTTATTATGGAGAAAGATGTTTTGAATTCCTATTTGGTGTAAAAGGTATGAATGGATATAGAACTGTATTTGTAGCTATGGTATTATTAGGTGCATTCTTAAAGTTAGAAGTAGTTTGGATAATTGCTGATATTGTAAATGGACTTATGGCAATACCTAACTTAATAGCTTTGCTTGCACTATCACCTATAATAGTATCTGAAACTAAAAAATACTTTGAATATATAAATTCTCCAGAAAATCAACTAAAAAGAAATGCATAAGTAGAAATATATAAATAAAAAATATAAAACCCTAAACCAATATAAGAATCGATTTAGGGTTTTATATTATTTTTGTTTTAAATGAATATATCAGATTAAATATATTTACTTAAGAAGTACTACACTATATAAAGAAGCTAATACCTATTATAGTTCATCTATTTAATTTAAATCATCCTAATTAAAATTTTATTTCATCTGGATATTTCCATGCTTTAAATTCATTAATATCTACTGCCTTAGGTTCTTTAAATTGATTTAATACTAAAGACCTATAGTATATTTCTGCTACTTCTTCTACATATCTCGATTTTAACAAAGCATCTTCAAGGTCATTACTTACAGTTGTCAATCCATGCCTTTCTAATAAACATGCATCCGTATCTAATAATAACTTTGAAACACTTTTGGCTAGTTCCAAAGTCCCTGGTCTTTCATATGGAGCTATGTCTACATAACCACCATAATTAACTGACTCATATACAATTGGTATAATTGGTTTATTTGCCACTGAAAATGCTGTTGCATAGAGAGAATGTGTATGCGATATAGCATTTACATTTGCTCTCACTTTGTATATTTCAATATGCATTAGCACCTCACTACTAGGTTTAATACCTTTCTCAGCTTCTATTACATTCCCATCCAAGTCTAATACACAAATGTGTTCTGTCTTCAATTCTTCTCTTCCTATACCTGAAGGTGTTATAAGTATATATCCAGTATCCTTATCTCTAATGCTAAAATTACCAGCTTTTTCCTTACATAAACCATAATTCTCTGCTTTAATTGCTACTTCCACAATTTTAACTTTTAAAGATTCTAGCATAATTTACCTCCAGACAGTTATTTTTGACCATAGTATGCATTTTTACCATGTTTTCTTGAAAAATGCTTGTTCATAAGTACTCTATCCATAGTATTCTCAGGACTCATTAATTCTGTATAATATGCCATCTTTGCAACTTCTTCTAAAACCACTGCATTATGAACAGCCTCTTTTGCATTTTTACCCCAAGTAAAAGGACCATGGTCATTTACAATTACTCCTGGACAGTGTATTGGGTTTTTCCCCATAAATTCTTCAACAATTACATTACCAGTTTCTCTTTCATACTCACTACTTATTTCTTCTCGAGTCATTTTTCTAGTACATGGTATACTTCCATAAAAATAGTCTGCATGAGTAGTCCCACATGCTGGTATAGATTTACCTATTTGAGCCCAAGTTGTAGCCCAACTTGAATGTGTATGTACTATACCTCCTAATTCCTCAAACTCTTTATATAAAACTAGATGAGTTGGAGTGTCTGAAGAAGGTCTTAATCTACCATCTACTATATTCCCATCTAAATCAACTACTACCATATCTTCTACAGTCATCTTATCATACTCAACACCACTTGGTTTTATTACTACTAACCCTTTTTCTCTATCTATTCCACTTACATTTCCCCATGTATAAGTGATTAATCCTCTTTTAGGTAATTCCAAATTTGCTTTTAATACTTCTTCTTTTAGAGTCTCTAACATTCTGATTCCTCCTATATTTTTTTGATAAAATTTATTTTTAGTTTGCTTTTATTATTGATTATATTTATTTAGAATGATTTTGCAGTACTAACTATATTTTCTACAGTCAATCCATAATAGTTTAATAGAGATTCTGGATTTCCTGATTGACCAAATTCATCATTTATACCTATCCTCTTTACTACAACAGGGTATTTCTCGCTTAAAACTTCTGTAACAGCAGAACCTAATCCACCTATTACACTGTGTTCCTCTACAGTTACCACCTTACCAGTATTTTTAGCTACCTCTACTATAAGTTCACTATCAATTGGTTTTATAGTTGATATATTAACTACCATAGCTTCAAGTCCCTCTTTACTTAATAATTCAGCAGATTTAATAGCTTTTGAAACCATTATTCCAGTTGCAATTATAGCTACATCTGAACCTTGTCTAAGAATCTCGCCCTTTCCAATTTTGAAATTATAATCATCATTATGTATATCTTCAGTAGTTGCTCTTCCAAGTCTTAGATATACAGGACCATTGTAATCTACAGCAGAAAATATAGCTTTCTTTGCTTCTATTCCATCAGCAGGATTTAATACAACCATATTTGGTATACCTCTCATTAAAGATATATCTTCTATAGCTTGATGGCTTCCTCCATCTTCTCCTACTGTTACTCCTGCATGAGTAGCTGCTATTTTAACATTTAAGTTTGGATATGCCACAGAGTTTCTTATTTGTTCATAAGCCCTTCCTGCTGCAAATATTGCAAAAGTACTTGCAAAAGGTATTTTTCCACAAGTAGCAAGACCTGCTGCTGTACCAATCATGTCACCTTCTGCTATCCCCATATCAAAAAATCTATCTGGAGCAACTT